>NZ_JCANOT010000011.1:0-100330 GCF_059552495.1 Methyloversatilis sp. S146-33 | reverse complement strand
GTCGGTGGTGGCACCGAGAGCCTGAACACGCTGGAACTGAACGCGGCGGTGACGTGGAAGTTCATCCAGCTGAAGTACTCGTACGCGGTGACCGACTACTTCGGTTTCAGCAAGAAGTCCTTCGGCGCGGATTCGGACGGTTCGGACTACATCGAGCTGAACGCGAACTACGAGTTCATGCCGTCGTGGATCGCCAACGTTCACGTCGGTCACCAGAAGGTGAAGAACTATGACGATTACGACTTCACCGACTGGAAGGTGGGTGTGACGAAGAACTTCGAAGGGGGCTGGCAGGCGGCGGTGGCGTATGTGGATACGAACGCGGACAAGAACTTCTACACCATCTGCGACAACGGCATCCGCTGCAAGGACACCGGCGACAGCAAGTGGCTGCTCTACGTGAAGCGCACCTTCTGAATGACCTCGTTGGTGCCTTGCAGGCACCGTTGTACAGCGCGCGGCATTCAGCGTCCCGGACGGCTGCGCGCTGTCTTTTTCAGCCCGCCATCATCTGCCTGAACTGCGGATTTTGCAGTGCCCACACCGCCGCTTCGAGCCGGCTCTTCATGTTCAGCTTGCGCAGCAGATGCTTGATGTGCACCTTCACCGTGGCGTCGGAAATGCCCAGTTCTCGCGCGATTTCCTTGTTGCTGCGGCCGTCGGCCAGCAGGCCGAGGATTTCCCGTTCGCGTTCGGTCAGGTCGCTGTGCGACGCGGCGGGTGGTGCGTTCAGCGCGTGCGCCAGCAGGCCGGCGACGCTGGCGTCGAGCACCACGTTGCCGCCGACCGACTGCTTGATGCGGGCGCACAGTTCTTCCGGTTCCATGTCCTTCAGCAGATAGCCGTCGGCACCCGCCTTCATCGCGTCGAGCACGTCGCGCTCGTCGTCCGACACGGTGAGCATGACGCAGCGCGCACGCACGCCGGAGGCCTTCAACTGGCGCAGCGTTTCGATGCCGTTCATCGACTTCATGTTGAGGTCGATCAGGATGAGGTCGGGGTCGAGTTCGGCGGCCAGCGCGATGCCGCTGGCGCCGTCGCTGACTTCGCCCGCCAGTTCGAGCTCGTCGTCGGCGCGCACCAGCTGGGCCACGCCCTTGCGGAACAGTGGATGGTCGTCGATCAGCAGGATGCGGATGCTCATGCGGTACTTTCGTCTAGTTGGCCGACCGGCAGTTTCTGCGGTGCGAAGGTGAGCTGCACGCGCGTGCCGCCGCCGGGGCGGTGCACGACCGACACTTCGCCGCCGAGCGAACGTGCGCGTTCGCGCATGATGCTCAGGCCGTAGTGGTTGCTTTCGGCGTACGGATTGGTGAGGCCGCGACCGTCGTCGTCGACGACCACGTTCAGCAGGTGTTCGGGGCCGTAATGCATGCTCACCCACACATGATAGGCGCGCGCGTGACGCACGGTGTTCGACAGCGCTTCGCGGATCACCTGCATCACGTGGAATTCCTCGTTCACTTCGAGGTGGCAGCGACCGAGATCGTGCACGAAGCTGATGTCCAGACCGCTGCGCTGGGCGAAGTCGTCGACCGCGTCCTGCACCGTCGACAGCAGGCCGCCGGGGCCCATGCGCACGCGGAAGGCGGCGATCAGCTCACGCACTTCGCGGTAGGCGGCGGACAGGCCCTCGCGCAGTTCGCGCGCCGCCTGCGCGACGTCGGTCGGATGCTTTTCGCGGTCCAGACCGCGCTGCAGCCGCGCCACCTGGATCTTCATGTAGGCCAGCGACTGCGCCAGAGAGTCGTGCAGTTCGCCGGCGATGGCGCTGCGCTCCTCCATCAGCGCCACCCGTCGTTCCTCCTGGCTGCGACTGATGCTGGAAATGGCCAGCGCGGCGAGGTGGGCGAAACTTTCGGCGAGATTGACCTGCGGGTCGTCGACGCGCGCGACTTCGGGAAACTCGATCACCAGCGTGCCGACCGACACGTCGCCGCGACACACCGGTACCACCAGCGAATGCGCGGTGCAGTCGCCCGAGGGAGGTACCACGCGTGCGCTCACTTCGCGCGCGCTCTGTTCGGCGCCGAGCTGGCGCACGATGGCCGGTTCGCCGCGGGTGCACAGCAGCGGCCCGGTTCCCAGCGCCTTGTGTGCCGGCGTGTTCAGGCAGAGCGCGGCGGTCTGCGCGCCGAGCGAGGTTTCGAGCAGGGCGAGACCGTTGCGCAGGCTGAACTCCGACACGTCGCCGTCGGTGAACATGCGCGCCACCTGGTGCAGCGTCTGCAGGGCCTGGCTCTTGCGGCGCAGCTGTTCGCCGCTGACCTGCTGGCGCCAGCGGCCTTCGGCCTCGAAGCCCGCCTGGCGTGCCGTCAGTTCGGCCAGGCTGTCGACCAGCCGTTCGACCTCGTCGCGGCCGCGCGTGCGGGCGCTGTCCGGCATCAGCGACAGCGCCGATTCGGTCCGCCGCACCAGCACGCGGTGTGCGCGTTGCGCGATCAGCAGGGCGCCGGCGACGATGACGGCGAAGCACAGCCCCTGCAACAGCAGCATCACGGCAACGCGTTCCAGCAGCGTGCGTTCGACGCTGGCGAAGGCGGCGCAGACGGCCGAGTCGACGCCGTCCGTCCGTTGCGCACAGAGGTCGACCAGGGTGCCGAACACCTGTTCGAACTGGCGCTCGATCTCGACGCTGCCCCAGATGCTGAGCACGGCGGCGACCGCGCAGCCCGCCAGAGTGGCGACCAATCCGGTATATAGGGGATAGCGCCCGCTGGGGCCGAAGAAAGAACGGATCACCATGACTTTGTACGTGTTTTCAGCCTGGATACTGGCGCTGCTGTTCGCTGCAGTGGTCGGTTCGTGGTACGGCTCGGCGACGGCCTATGCGCTGCCGGGTGCCGTCGTGCTGGCCGGGCTCACCATGCTTGGCCTGGCGCGCCGGCTGCCCTGGTATGTCGGTCGCCCGCATCCGCCGGAGGCCAGCGCGCAGCAGATGGAGTGGGCGGGTCAACTGTGCCACAACATTTCGTCGCCCTCGGTCACGATTCAGGGGCAGCAGATCACTTTTGCGAACCAGGCTTTTCTCGCGCTGCTGAACTACCGCGGGCGCGGTGACCAGGTGGTCGGCCTGCCCTTCACCAACCTGCTGCACCCGGTCGATCACGCGCGCTTCGCGACGCTGATGGCGATCGCCGGCGGCGACGACGCGTCGGACGCCGAGGGCGTGCTGCGACTGGTGCGCTCGGACGGTGGCGCGATCAAGATGCACGCCAGCATTTCGCCACTGTCGTCGGTGCCCGGCAGTCTGCTGATCCAGTTCAGCCCGGATGCTGCGGCAGCACCCGTGCGCGACGGTGTCGAGAACTCGATGTCGCTGGTACTCGACCAGCTCGATCTGGTGCTGTTCAAGACCGACGCCGAAGGACGCATCGCCTACGTGAACCGCGCGTGGGAAAGGCTTACCGGTCGCAGCATGGCGGACAGCCGGGGCCGGCTGCTGTCGGTGGCCATCCACCCGGAGGACCGCGACGCGGTCGACCGCGGCATGCTGTCGGTCGCCGGTGGCCAGCTCGATCACCTGAATACCGAAGTGCGCATGGTGAACGGCAGCGGCACCGTGTTCTGGGTCATGTTGCGCGCGCAGACCTGCACGCTGCCCGACGGCGACCTGCTCGGCGTCGTCGGCACCCTGACCGAAGTGACGCGGCGCCGGCGCGGCGAGGACCTCGGCTCGAGCCGGCGCTACCTGAACACGCTGCTCGCCAACGTGCCGGGCATGGTGTACCGCGGCCGCAACGACCCGGACTGGACGATGGAGTTCGTCAGCGACGGCAGCGTGGACCTGATCGGCTATGAACCGTGGGAGCTGGTAGACAACCACCGCGTGGCCTTCGGCAGTCTGGTGCACCCGGAGGACCGCGAATTCCTGTGGGCCCAGGTGCAGGCCAATCTGGCGCAGCACAAGCCCTACCAGATTTCCTACCGCATTGCCGACGTCAGCGGCAACTACATCTGGGTGTGGGAGCAGGGCCGCGGCGTGTTCTCGTCGCAGGGCGAACTGCTGGCGATCGAGGGCTTCATCACCGACGTCAGCGAGCGTCGCGGTGCGGAGGAGAAGGCGCGCCGGCGCATGTGGTTCGAGGCACGCACCGGCATGACCAGCCGCGCCATCTTCGACGCGCTGTTGGCGTGGACGCTGCATCAGTCACAGGTGAACGAGCTCCCCTTCGCGCTGCTCTGGGTGGACGCCAGCGGCCTGGCCGAGCCGGTGATGAGCAGCAGCGCTGAGGCGGCGGAGCAGATACTGGCTACGGTGGCGCGCCGCTTCCGGCCGGTGAATTACCCGGGGGCGGCAATCACCTATCTCGACAACTACCAGTTCGCCGTGCTGCTGACCGACTTCCGCGCCGGTGAGGCAGCCCGTGCGCTGTCGGGCTCGAACGAAGTGATACCGGCCGTGTCGCAACTGGCCAGCCGGCTGGTGCAGGAACTGTCAGCGCCGCTCAACGTGGGCGGGCGCGACATTTCGGTGCCGGTGGCGGTCGGGATCGCCATCGCCGATGCGCGCTACATCGGCGCCGAATCGATGTTCGCGGCGGCCCGTCGTGCGGCCACGCAGGCGGCCGAGCTGGGGCCCGGCCATTGCGAGTTCGCTGACGAATGAGCGCCGCCGGGTGACCTGACCGCGTCAGGGTTCGATCGCGATGCCGCGCAGCGCCTCGCCGGTGCCCACCTCGCCGATGCGCGTCGCCTTGCCGGTCTTCAGGTCGATTTCGTAGAACTGGGCGGCGGCCGCCTTCGCTGTGCCAAGTACCGCGAAGGCGGCGTTGTTCAGGTCGGCGATGTCGAAGTGGGCGTCGGTGACCCCGGCGACGCCGAGCGAACCCACCGTATAGAGCTTGCCCAGATTGGGCGACACCACCGGCTGCTCGCCCTCGATCGAACCCTGGCGCACCAGTGCGCCGGTGGCGGCGTCGATCGCGTAGTTGGTGGTGAGCTTTTCGTTGTCCTTGTTGTAGGTGTAGCCGGCGGCGACCACCCGTGGCGCCGCCTTCTCGTTCGCGTCGCCGGCGGCATAGTGCAGCGTGCCGTCCGTCTGCAGGCCCGGCGCATCGGGCGAGGCGTCGACCAGGGCACCGGTGTCCGGGTGGGCGCGCAGGTTCTGCCGCGTGTCGGACACGATGCGGATGCGGTCGGCCGCCGGGTTGAAGTCGAAGCCGAACTGGCGGCCGTTCAGCGGCTGCGCGAATGCTTCGTTGCTCACCGGCGTCAGCTGGCCGCTCGCGGTATCGACCCGGAACACGCGACCGCTGCTGCCGAGCGCATACAGCTCGCCGCGGGCGACGCGGTAGTCGATGCCGAGCACCGTTTCGCCTGCCGGCAGACCCTTCAGTGCGACGTCCGACAGCAGCCGGCCGGGCTGCCCCGCATTGAAGCTGACCAGATGGTGCGACTGCGTGACCGCGCGGACGATTTCCTTGCGCGGCGTGCCGCCGGCATCGGACAGACCGGCGCAGCCGGTGGCGAGCAGGGTGACGCCGATCGCGGCGGCGGGAAGAGCGAAAGCATGTTTCATCGTGAGAATCCGTATGTCGTTGTTCGATTGCGGGGCGCCGCGACGGTGCGATCCGCATGGTGCACCGGCCTGATCACGGCTGCACAGGCCCGGTCCTGAGACAGCTGTCTCGTCCGTCTCGCCCGGTCGGATGAGATGCCCGCCTCAAGGGACCGGGGCGATGTCCGTTAATCAGGCAGTCAACGATCAGATCGAACAGCCGTGCCCTGCGCCGTCATCGTGTTTCATCATTTCCGTCGTGCACTGCTCGCCGCCGTCGTCCTGGTGGGCGCCATCCTGCCTGCACGGGCCGCCACGGTCACGATCAAGGCCGGCGACCGATCGGGCAATGCGCTGGACAGCGTCGTCGTGTCGCTGGTTCCGGTGTCGCGCGCCGGCCTGCCTGCCGCCAGACCGGCGCAGATCGAGCAGCGCAACAAGACCTTCCTGCCGGCGATCAGCGTCGTGCAGACCGGCACCGCGATCGAGTTTCCGAACAACGACACGGTGCGCCATCACGTCTATTCCTTCTCGGCGGCCAAGGTGTTCGAGCTGAAGCTCTACGCCGGCAAGCCGGAAAAGCCGGTGGTTTTCGACAAACCGGGCGTCGTCGTGCTGGGCTGCAACATCCACGACAAGATGGCGGCTTACGTCGTCGTGGTCGATACGCCGTGGTCGGCGATTTCGCAAACCGACGGCGTGGCCCGCATCGCCGACGTGCCGACCGGCGACTATCAGCTTCAGCTGTGGCATCCGCGTCGCCTCGGCATGCCCGACATTCCGCCGCGGCCGCTACGCATCGCCGGCGACCAGACCGAAATGGTCAAGGTCGAACTGAGGCCCTGAGTCGATGCGGTTCAGCCTCAAATGGAAAATCGCGGCCTGGTGCGCCGCGCTGCTGCTGGTCACGCAGATCGGCGGGCTGCTGCTGTTCGGCGAGATCGGCCGCGGCAGCGCGATGGCCGATGCCCAGGCGGACCTGAAGACGGGCGACCGCGTGTTCGCGCGTCTGCTCGACGAACGGGCGTCGCAGCTGACCCAGGCGGCGCGCGTGCTGGCGGCGGACTACGGTTTTCGCGAGGCCCTGCTCAGCCAGGACAGGGAAACGATCGAATCGGCGTTGGCGAACCACGGCGGGCGCATCCGTGCCGACGTGATGCTGCTGCTGGCGCTCGACGAGTCCATCGTTGCCAGTTCGTCCTTCAATCCGGGGCGCACGCCCGAGCGCCTGCGCCAGCTGATCGAGGGCGCGCGCAGCGGCGCACACAGCGGCGGGTTCGCCGTGGTCTCCGGCATGCTCTACCAGCTGGTCGTGGTGCCGGTGATGGCGCCGGTGCCGGTCGGCTGGGTGGTCATGGGCTTCAGCGTGGACAAGAGCCTGGCCAGTGACCTGAAGGGCGTGACCGGCCTCGAAGTCAGTTTCGTGCGACGCAGTGGCGACAAGGGGTGGATGCTGGCGTCGAGCACCTTGAACGAGCCGCTGCAGAGTGCGCTGCTTGGTGAGTTGTCGGCGAACAGCGCCCTGCAGGAGGAGGCGCTGACGCTCGGCGACCGCGATTACGTCAGCCTGATGCATCCGATCGACGCCGGCCCGCAGCAGCAGGTCGGCGCCGTCCTGCAACTGTCGCTGGAGCGCGCGCTGGCACCGTGGAACCGGCTGTACCGCGACTGGACCGGGCTTACGCTGATCGGCACGCTGCTGGCGCTTGGCGTGAGTGCCTTCATGGGCCGTTCGATCGCCTCGCCGGTGGTCCGGCTGGCGGAGTTTGCGCGCCGTGTCGAATCCGGCGAGTACGGCGCGCCACCGGCGGTGGCGCGCGGCGACGAGATCGGCCAGCTCGCCAATGCCTTCGTGCACATGACCGACGCCATCTCGCTGCGCGAGACGCGCATCAGCGAACTGGCCTACTACGACGTGCTGACCGGCCTGCCGAATCGCGCGTACTTCACCGAAAGGCTGGAAGAATCCCTGCGCGCAGCGGCCGCCGATAACAGCGACCTGGCCGTGGTATGCCTCGACGTGGACCGTTTCAAGATGGTGAACGACACGCTGGGACACGAACTGGGCGACCTGCTGCTGCGCGAGGTGGCGCGACGGCTGCGCGAAACGCTGCGCGACGTGCGCGATCAGGTGGCACGGCTGGGTGGCGACGAGTTCGCGGTCATGCTGCCGGGCGCCGACGCGTCGAAGGCGCTGAGCGTGGCCCACCGAATCGCCGAGGCGATGAACCGGCCGATGAACCTCGACGGCCAGATGGTCGACGTCAGCGCCAGCATGGGCGTGTCGGCCTGCCCGGCGCACGGCAACGATGCGCAGTCGCTGCTGCGACACGCCGACGTCGCCATGTATCTGGCCAAGCGTCACAACACGATGGCCGAAATCTACGACCCCCGGCATCACGACCAGAACGTCGAGCGGCTGTCGCTGCTGAGTGAGCTGCGGTTGGCGGTCGAGCGCGACGAACTGGTGCTCTATTACCAGCCCAAGGTGGCGACCGCGCCGGACGCGGTTCACCACGTCGAGGCGCTGGTGCGCTGGATACACCCGACGCGCGGTTTCGTACCTCCGTTCGAGTTCATCCCCTTTGCCGAGCAGACCGGCTACATCAAGGCGATCACGCTGTGGGTGATGAACGCGGCGATCCGCCAGTGCGGGCACTGGCTGCGGCAGGGGCTGGAGGTGAACGTGTCGCTGAACATTTCCGCACGCGACCTGCTGAACCCGGAACTGCCGGCGCTGTTCGCGGGCATGCTGGAGCGCCATGGCTGTCCGGCGCGCCTGATCACGCTCGAAATCACCGAAAGCGCGGTGCTCGACGATCCGCTGCGCGCGTTGACCAATCTGCAAGTGCTGCGCGAGACCGGCTGCGCGCTGTCGATCGACGATTACGGCACCGGTTACTCGTCGCTGTCCTACCTGCGGCAGATGCCGGTCAGCGAGATGAAGATAGACCGCAGTTTCGTGATGCATCTGCTCGACAATCCGAACGACGAAATCATCGTACGTTCGACAATCGAACTGGCGCACAACATGGGCCTGAAGGTGACGGCCGAAGGGGTCGAGAGCGAAGGCGTGCTGGAGAGGCTGCGCCTGCTCGGCTGCGATCTCGCCCAGGGCTATCTCATCAGCAAGCCGATTCCGGCCGAAGCCCTTGAAAAATGGTTCCGCGAGTCGCATTGGGCGAACGGCGCGGTCGGGCCCTCTGCGGCCGCGGCGACGGCGACCGAGCCGGTCGGCAGAACCGCCGCCCGGACCGTCGCAGTCTGAATATTTCCGTGCCGTGGTTGCCGGCCCGATACATGCTTCAGGTTACAGTGTCGGGAACCTGCAGGAGCGAACAACAATGATGAAGCGTCACGGACCACTGGAAGTCATTACCCGCACGCCTCACGTCAGGTCGCGGCCGGTGCCGCTGCTGTTCGTGCATGGCGCCTACACGGCCGCCTGGTGCTGGGACGAACACTTCCTGCCCTGTTTTGCCGAAGCCGGCTACGAGGCGCACGCGCTGTCGCTGTCCGGCCACGGCGGCAGCCCCGGTCGCGAGTACCTCGACCTGATCAGTCTCGACGATTACGTGCGCGACGTGCTCGACGTGCTGGACCAGTTCGACACGCCGCCGGTGCTGATCGGACATTCGATGGGCGGCATGGTGGTACAGAAGTGTCTCGAGGTGAGACAGGTGCCCGCTGCCGTGCTGATGGCGTCGGTGCCGCCGCAGGGGCTGTGGGCGTCGGCGGTCGGCCTGGTCATGCGTAAGCCGGATCTGATGTCGGAACTGAACAGCCTGCTGGCCGGCGGCGCGACTTCGCTCGACGCACTGCGCGAGGCGCTGTTCGCACAGCCGGTGTCGATGGAGCGCCTGCAGCAGATGGCCAGCCGCGTGCAGCCTGAATCGGCGCGGGTGATCTGGGACATGACGCTGTTCAACCTGCCGCAGCCGGCGCGCATGCATCGCCCGCCGATGCTGGTGCTGGGCGCCGAGTGCGACCCCATCATTCCGCCGGCGCTGACCGAAATGACTTCGCGCGCGCTCGGTGTGCCGGCTCACGTATTCCCGGGCATGGGGCACGGCATGATGCTGGAGGCCGACTGGCGCAAGGTGGCGCAGCGCATGCTCGACTGGCTGCCCGGCGCCCTGGCGGCGGTTCAGCCCGAGGCCCAGGGCTGCAACGCCGGCGCCTGACCGGCTGACATTGGTCCGTCACGCGGCGGAACGAACGCCCGCGGTCACGAACCCCGGCGCCCCGGTGCGGCGTGCCGCTGCAGATAGGCCAGGATGTCGGGCAGGCGCAGCTGCGGTTCGCCCGGCATCGCCCGCGAGCCGACCACGCGGTTCATCCACGCCATATTCCTCTCCATCCGCGCGACCACGCGTCGCCATTCGCCGGCGGTGCGGCTCGACGGCTCCGGCAGCACGTGACACTGGTCGCAGGCGTCGCGAAAGCTGCGACCGCGCGTGTCGAGGTCGGGATAGCGTGCAGCATCGATCGGTTTCTGTGCATTACGTCGCAGGTAGCCGATCAGCATGTGTACTTCTTCCTCGTCCGGCGCCTTGACGCCGCCCATCATGTCTTTCATCAGCGCCCCACGGTTTCCGTGTCCGCGCATGCGCACCACCATGCGGTCGACGATCTTCGGCCACTTGTCCGGGTGATGCATGGCCGGATTCGGAACGTGGTGGCACTGAACACAGTAGCGCGCCAGCAACGCGGCGCCGCGCGACCCGGGTTCCGGCAGCGAGGCGGCGTCGAGCGAGGGCGGCAGGATGCGCGCGAGCCAGCCGGCCTGCGGCGATCCTTCCCAGCGCGCACGTGCGGCGTCGATCGCTGCCTGGTTCGCCAGCGGACCGTCGCCGGCTGTAACGGTGCCGTAAGCAAACAGTGCGATCAGTAGCGCGATGCCGTGATGAAACATGTGTGCGGGGAGGAGGTCAGACCTCTCCAGAGTAGTCCAGCAAGACGGCCGACAAAAGCTTGCCACGAGCTTTTCACGAGGCCGCGAACGCAGGTGCTGCAGCATGGGTTTGTGAAGTTTCGATGCGTGCGCGTATCGACCCTTCGGACGATTCAAGCCGGCAGTGCTGTCCGCCGTTAGCCATGGTGTCGGGTACGGGAAGAGAAAGATGGATCTGTTCGATTTCATGACCGGGAAGTCGCTGGGCCGCGCCCAGGACTACGGAGACGAAGTGCTCAACGCGGGCTGGCTGCCGCAGCTCGAGGCGGCCGCAGCCGGCCGTCGCGTGCAGGCGGTACGCCAGCGCAGCGCAGTGGCCGATCCCGACGCCTTCCTGCGCGACATCTACCGCAGCCAGGAGTAAGCGGGTCTGACCGGATGAGGCGCGAGACACATGCCGCAGGGCTTGTGTCTTCGTTCGCGCCGATACACCGGTTCGCATTCCGATCCTGCATATTGCGCAGCCGGCGCGGGTAATATCGCGCTCATGGCCTGCACCCCTGTTCCAGTCTCCCGTCCGATGCCTGCCGCGCGCTGCGGCCTCCGCCCTGCGGAGCGGTCCGCATGAGCGATGCCGTGCGCAAGCTGGGGCGTTACGTGCTCGGCCGCGAAATCGGTCGCGGCGAGCGCGGCGCCGTATTCGAAGCCACCGAGGCCGGCAGCGGCCGATTGCTGGCAATCAAGACCTTCCGTACCGATCTCGCCGCCGATCCGGCGCACTACGTGCGCAAGTTGGGTGAAAGTCTGCTTGCGACATCCTCGTTGCAGCACCCGGGCATCGTCCGCATCATCGAACAGGGCGTGGCCGACGACGGGCAGCCTTGGGCGGCGGTCGAGCGGCTGGACGCGCGCTCGCTGCGTCAGTTGCTCGACGCGCTGCCGCGCATGGCCTTCGACTGGGTACGCAGCATAGGCAGCCAGGCGGCCGAAGCACTGGCCCATGCGCACGCCGCCGGCATCGTGCATGGCGGGCTGAAGGCGTCGAACATCCTGGTCGATGGCGACGGACGCGTGTTCGTCACCGATTTCGCGCTGCCCTCGCCGTCGCCGGACGCCCTGCCGGCGATGCCGCAGTACCTGTCGCCGGAGCAGGTGCAGGGCCTGTCGCCGGATGCGCGCTCCGACGTGTTCTCGCTCGGCGCCATCCTGTTCGAAATGCTGGCCGGCCGGCCGCCCTTCGGCTCGCCACTGACCGGTTCCCTGTCTACCGTGCTGGAGAACATCGCCTACGCGCCGACGCCGACGCCCAGCGCGATCGATCCCGACGTGCCGCCGGATCTCGACCTGGTCGTGATGAAGGCGCTGGCGAAATCGCCGATCGAGCGCTATGCCGGCGCGTCGGCGCTGGCCGAGGCGCTGCGCGGCGTTCAAGCCGCGCCGGTCGCACGCGACGCAGACCCGTTGCCTGACGTGCTGCCCGAGGTGCCGCCGGTCGCTACCGGGCCGGCGCCCATCCTGCGGCGCGGGCAGTCGGGCAGACCGAAGGCGCCGGTCGAGGACGTGCTGGCCGAACTGGCGGCCGACATCGACGCCTTTGCCGCGCGTGGCGCGCCGCAACCGTCGATTGGGCAGGCGGCAGCATCGGCGCAGCGACCGCTGCGCGAACAGGCGCCGCCGGCCGTCGCCTTCCCGACGCTGCACGAAATGCCGGCGCCGCTGCAAGCGCCACCGACACCGGCGCCGGCCGTGCAACGCGCAGCGCTGTCGCCCGCCGATCCGCCGGCCGCCGCAGCGTCGTCGCTGCTGGCCGATCTTGCCGGCGAGGCGCAGCGCATCCGTGCGCACACGGCGCAGATGCAGCGTGGCGAGCGTGCGGTCCGCACCGAAGCGGAACAGGCGCTGTCCAACCGCCTGCTGCTGGTGCGCGACTACTTCACCCAGTTGAGCGCCCAGCTCAACGTGATCAAGCCGCAGGTGGCGCGCGATTACCCGCTGCTCGGGCTCGGCGTGCTGCGCGGTCTGGCCTGGCAGGCGTCCGATGTGAACACCCGCAATCGTGGCGCCGAAGCGCCCGACCAGCTGGTGCGCGTATCCCTGTCCTGGCTGCTGCGCGGGCAGGCGGTGCTGCGCTGCGAGCGCGATCCGCTGGCGGCTGATGCGCTGCGTCTGGCGCTGCGCGAGCACGGCCTGCGCTTCGAGGAACAGCCGGCGCGCGACGAGCTGAACCGGCTACGTGCGCAGATTTTCGACGTCGCGCCCGAGGTGCGCGGCCGGGTCGAACTGAATGCCGACTACCGGACGCTCACGCTGCGCCTGACGCTGCAGAACGTCGAGCGTTTCGGTTTGGTCGATTATGTGCCGCCGGCCGAAGACCGCGGCAGCGAATGGCTGGACGAACTGGTGCGACTGCTGCTCGGCCAGCCCAGCCGTTTCCCGACGCTGGCCAAGCTCATCGTGCCGTCACCGATGTGACGTGGCGCGGATGATGCTTCGTTTCAGTGGGGTGTGTGCCGGCCGTTCAGTTTCCGGTCGGACGAGACGTTGAATCATGTGACGGACAGCAGGAGGCGAGCCATCATGGACGGGGCGGACATTCGGATTCCCCTGGCGGAATGCCGCGAAATCTACGACGTGGGCGATGTGGACCGGGCGATGGAGTCCGGCAGCGGCGCGCGCAACGAGGCGCTGACCGCGTTCTACGGAAAGATGAAGACGCTGGGCGGCGTGCGCTACGTGGTCAAGCCGTCCTCCTTCGACGGCCTCGATCCGCTGTATGCCCGCTGCCCGAACTTCACGGCGGTGCTGGACGACCTGAAGCGCTATCTGGCGCTGGCGGTGGCCGGCAACGAACCGATGAACTTCACGCCCATCCTGCTGCTCGGCGAGCCGGGCATCGGCAAGACCCATTTCGCGCGCCAGCTGGCCAATGTGCTCGGCACCGGCTTCGAGTTCGTGTCGATGTCCTCGCTCACCGCCGGCTGGATACTGAGCGGCGCCTCGTCGCAGTGGTCGCACGCCAAGCCGGGCAAGGTGGCGCAGGCGCTGGTGTGCGGCGACTACGCCAACCCGCTGGTGGTGCTGGACGAGGTCGACAAGGCCGGCGGCGACGCGCGCTACGACCCGATGGGCGCGCTTTACGGCCTGCTCGAACAGGACACCGCGCGCCAGTTCAAGGACGAATTCGTCGAGGTCGACATCGACGCCAGCCACATCATGTGGGTGTCCACCGCCAACGACGAGCGTTCGATTCCCGAACCCATCCTGAGCCGGATGAATGTGTACACCGTGCCGCGGCCGGATCACGATCAGGCCTGCATCATCGCGCGCACGCTGTACGAGGAACTGGTGGCCGCGCACGACTGGGGCTTCGCGCCGGAGGCGCCGGAAGACGTGATCGACCGCCTGGCTGGCGTACCGCCGCGCGACATGCGCAAGGTGTTGCTGGCCGCGTTCGGCAACGCCAAGCTGGCGCACCGCGACCACCTGCTGCCAGCCGACCTGGACGCGGGACGCGCGACGCGGCAGAAGAAGATCGGTTTCTGAAAAGCGCTACAGCGTGTGGCTGCGGTCGCCGCGCATGAAGCCGGTCAGCGGCGCCTCGATGTCGCGCGTCAGGCAGATCACCTTGAACAGCTCGCCCATTTCGGCCGGCGAGGTGAGCTGATTCAATGCGGCATTCTGCTTCGCCCGGCTCAGCGCGTCGGCGTCGCGGTCCAGCCGTTCGAGCACGCCGCAATTCAGCAGGAAGTTCGCCTGGCTGGTGTAGCCGGCCAGCGACATGCCGGCGTCGAAGGCGGCCTGGGCGATGGCGGTGAAGTCGACGTGTGCGGTGATGTCGTTCAGGCCGGGCATCCACAGCGCATCGGTGTGGGCGTGATGGCGGTAGTGGCACATCAGCGTGCCGCTGCGCCGGTCCGGATGGTAGTACTCGGCCTGCGGGAAGCCGTAGTCGATCAGTAGCAGCGCGCCGCGGCCGATGCGGCGCGCCCACTCGGCCACCCAGGCGCGGGCGGCGACGTTGATTTCGCTGTCGTAGCCGTCGGTGAATCCGAGCGCGCGTGCTTCGTCGGCCAGCGCGGCGGGCGCCGGGCGCCAGTCCAGCGCCGGCTGCCCGGACGGGTCGAGCGCCAGCCCCGCCTGTTCGATGCGGCCGGCCGCGTTGCGCAGGCGCTCGACCGGCATCGCGTCGAGCACCTCGTTGCCGATCACGACGCCGTCAAACGCGTCCGGCAGACTGTCCAGCCAGCTCACGCGTGTGCTCAGGTGCGGCAGCTCGGCGGCGATCAGCGCCTGCTGGCGGGCGCGCAGAGCAGCCGACAGTTCGAGGATGCGATAGCTCTGCGGTACGGCGCCCAGGCGGTCGAGTTCGGCCAGCAGATCGACGGCGAGGCGACCGCTGCCGGCCCCCGCCTCGATCAGGTGGGGCGCACTCAGCGCCATCAGCTCCGCCAGCTGGCGGGCGAGACTGCGGCCGAACAGCGGCGTCAGCTCCGGCGCGGTAACGAAATCGCCGTCGCGGCCGAACTTTTGCAGCGCGCCGCTGTAATAGCCGAGCCCCGGCGCGTAAAGCGCGCACTCCATGTAACGGCTGAACGGCATCCAGCCGGTGCGGGCGATCTCGTCGCGGATCTGTCCGAGCAGGCGCTGGCTGTGCTCGACGGCGTCTGAATCGGGCTGGGGCAGTGACATGGCACGGGTGTCCGGTCGCGGGGTCCGCGATAATGCGACATCGCGTCGCGACAGACAAACAGGTGGACAGGGAAGCAATGGAAAACGGCAAGGTTGCACTGATCACCGGCGCGGCGCGGCGCCTTGGCGCGCAGATGGCGCGCACGCTGCACGACGCCGGCTGGCGGGTGGCCATCCACTACCGGCAGTCGGCGGAAGAGGCGCTGCTGTTGCTCGACGAGTTCAATGCGCGCCGCGCGAAAAGTGCCTGCTGCCTGTCGGCCGATCTGCTCGATACCGCCCGTCTGCCCGAACTGGTCGACAAGACGCTGGCGAAGTTCGGGCGGCTGGACGCACTGATCAACAACGCATCGTCCTTCTATCCGACGCCGATCGGCACCATCACGCAGCGCGACTGGGACGACCTGACCGGCAGCAATTTCCGCGCGCCGCTCTTCCTGTCGCAGGCGGCAGCGCCGGCGCTGCGCGACAGCGGCGGCTGCATCGTCAATATTGCCGACATCCACGCCGAACGACCGCTGCCGGGCTACGCGCTGTACAGCGCCTCGAAGGGCGCACTGGCGACACTGACCCGTGCACTGGCCATCGATCTGGCGCCGCGGGTGCGCGTCAACGGCGTGGCGCCGGGCCCCATCCAGTGGCCCGAGAACGACCTGTTCGATCCGGAAGAACGTGCGCGCATCGTGCGGCATACCCTGTTGCAGCGCGAAGGCGACCCACAGGACATCGCACGTACGGTACGCTTCCTGATCGAGGATGCGCCCTACATCACCGGCCAGATCATCGCCGTCGATGGCGGGCGCAGCGTGCACCTGTGACGCATCCGTCAGACCTTCGTCGGATTGCCGGCGCGTCGCCGCACGTATATCGTCGGTAATTGTAAAATGACGTAAATGCCTGACGTTGAAGCACTGACCTCGGGCCCTGACGTTGAAGCCCTATGCCACCCGGCCTGCCATGAGTTCCCAACCTACATCTGTGTGCGTGCTGTTCGCCGACGTCTCCGGCAGTACCCGGCTCTACGAGAAGCTGGGCGACGCCGAAGCGCTGCGCGCCGTGGAACGCTGCCTCAACCGCATGCGGCGCGTGGTCGACGGGCATGGCGGCAAGGTGATCAAGACCATCGGCGACGAGGTCATGACCACCTTCCCCAATGCCGACGCCGGCATCCAGGCCGCCTGTGAGATGCAGCACCGGGTGACCGATCTGCCGCCGGTGTCGGGCGTCAAGCTGGCGATCCGCGTCGGCTTCCACTTCGGGCCGGCGATCGAGGAGAACGACGACGTGTTCGGCGACACCGTCAACACGGCGGCGCGCATGGCGGGTCTGGCCAAGGCCGGGCAGATCATCACCACCGCCGAAACGCTGGCTGCGGTGACGCTGTCGATGGGGCCGGAAGTGCGCGAGATCGATGCGCTGACGGTGAAGGGCAAGGCCGAGGACGTGCGCGTCTGCGAAGTGCTGTGGCAGGAGGGCGCCGACCTGACGATGAAGGCGTCGAGCATCGTCGCTACCTATAACGTGGCGCGACTGCTGGTGCGCTATCGCGATACCGAACTGACGGTGGACAACGCGCACGGCCCACTCACCCTGGGCCGCGACATGAGCAACGAGGTCGTGATCAAGGACCAGCGCGCCTCGCGCAATCACGCGCGCATCGAGCGCCGGCGCGACAAGTTCGTGCTGGTCGACCAGAGCACCAACGGCACCTTCCTGCGCATCGAGGGCGAGAACGAGGTGGTGCTCAAGCGCGAGGAAATCATCCTGCGCGGCCAGGGCACGATAGGTTTCGGCCACAGCGCGCTGGAGCAGGGCATCGACCTGATGAGCTTCGAAGTGCTGGAGTGAGCGGCCGGTCAGTCAACGGCGCCTGAAGGGCGGTTCCGCGGTCGCCGCCGGCAGGCACGGCGGCCCGCGGCGGTCAGATGCTGATGCGCTTGCGCAGTTCGGGGCTGTGCACCACCGCCTCACGCCGCGACGGCGCGGCTTCCATCAGTCCGGCCGGCGGCAGGGTCTGCAGCTTCGTCACCATGTCCGGCGCGGCGCAGGCCGGGTCGAAACTGAGCGTCACGGCGTCGGGCGTGCTCGACGCGACGCTCAGGCAGTTGCGGCCCAGCTTGCGCGACAGCGGCATCAGGATGCCAGCCTGCACGTTCTGGCCGGCGTCGGCGAGCCCGCCCGACATGTCGACCACGAACTCCGCGCGTTCGCTGCCCAGCGACTTCACTTCGGTGGCCAGCACCGCACGCAGCGACGCGATTTCGCGCAGCAGCGAGCCGGCGACTTCTTCGCCCGGCAGGCCGGTAAGTTGCAGCGCCACCTTGCGGGCGGTGAAATGGAAATGGCTGAGGAAGAACTCGCGGCTGAACTGTTCGCCGACGCGCTTGCCGATGTCGGCCAGCGCCTTCTCTTCGGACGTCCAGCTGGTGCCTTCCGGCACCTCGGTGTTCAGATAGACCTCTTCGCCGGACTTGCGGTCGGTGCAGCGCACCGTCCATGAGGTCAGCACGACTTTGTCGATGACCAGACCGGATGCCGCCAGCCGGACGCTCAGCCGCTTGAAGCGCACTTCTCCGTCGATCGCGAAGTCGGCGTTCTGGCCGGCACCGGCCTCGTCGTTCCAGGTGCGGAAGCCGAAGCCCTGGATGTGCTGCTTCAATGTGTTCTCGGCCAGTTGCGAACGCAGGGGAGGAACGGTCGGATCGCCGTCCGGCCACAACGACGACACGGCGACTGCGATCTTCGGGTCGCCGTTGTTGCGGATGAATTCGACCCTTTCGTCCTGCGACATCTGGTTCAGCGACTTCTGCACCTGGCGCACGCGCACTGCCGCACGCACTTCGCCGGACATCAGACCGTCCTTGCCCAACTGCGCCGGACCTTCTTCCAGCACCGCCTGTATGAAGTCGCCGCTGCGGTCGAGCAGGCGCGCCTGCAGCACGTCGTAGTGTGCGTTCACCGACTTCGGGTCGACGAACAGCGCAACCGCCTTTTCAAGTATCTGGCGGCGCGCGTCGTCGCGCATGGCCTGGGTCAGCGCATTGCGGTCGTTGGCCAGCCTGGGGTCGCCGGGATCGGCCAGCCCGATGGCGCTGATGATGGCGACCCCTGGATCCAGCGTTGCCGCCTTTGCTGGCGGCGGCGGCAGCGCAACGGCGACGGGGGCCGCGTCCGGTTCGGCGGCGAGCGGGGCGGGCGCGGATGAGGTCGGCTCGGCGCCGCCGCCGAGGTACATCCAGGCGCCGCCGGCGATCAGCAGCGCGGCCAGGCCGGCGGCGACGAGTATCGGATTGCGCCGTGGCGCTACTGGCGGCACGGCCGGGGACGGCGTTTCGGCCGCAGTACGCGCCTTTGCGGGCTGCGGTGGCGGCGCGGGTTCGACCGCTGGTGGTGCCGGCATGCGCGCGGTTTGCAATGTCGCGTCGGGCGTCGCCGACAGCACGGTGGCGTCGCCGTCGTCCAGGTTCACGACGGTGGCGTCGTCGTCGGCAATCGGCGCCGACAGCGCCGCGTCGAGGGCGCGGCGGAATTCGGCTGCGCTCTGGAAGCGGTCCTCCGGCCGTTTGGCCATCGCCCGCTTGACCACCGCGTCGATGCGCGGCGACACATGGACGTTCAGCACCGACGGCCAGGGCGGATCTTCCTTCAGCACCTTGTGCATGATGGTGGTGAGCGCGCCGGTAAAGGGCTTCTCGCCGGTCAGCAACTGGTACAGCACGACGCCGGCGGAGAACAGGTCGCTGCGCCCGTCCACCGTCTGTCCCATGAACTGTTCCGGCGACATGTAGGACGGCGTGCCCATCACGGTGCCGGCCTGGGTCAGGTTCGACGACTCGATGCGGGCAACGCCGAAATCGGCCACCTTCACCGTACCGTCGGCGAGCAGGATGATGTTGGCCGGCTTGATATCGCGGTGGGTGACGCCGTTGCGGTGGGCGTGCTCCAGCGCGTCGAGCAGCTGGTCCATGACGTGGCCGACGGTGGACAGCGGAATGCGCTCGTCGGAGTCGAAGGCATCCTTCAGCTCGCGTCCCTGCACGAATTCCATCGCGATGAAGGCGGTACCGTCCGCCTCTTCCCCGTACTCGTAGATGGCCACCACGTTCGGGTGGTTGAGCCGGCCGGCCGCCTGCGCCTCGCGCTTGAAGCGGGCGATCACCTCGTCCGCCTCGCTGCGTTCCAGCTGTTCGCGCTTGAGCGTCTTGATGGCGACCCGGCGATCGATCACCGGGTCACGCCCCTCATAGACGATACCCATCGCGCCCTGGCCCAGTTCGCGCAGGATGTCGTACTTGCCCAGTCTGGCAGGAATGCTCACGAGGCGTGCTCCGGCGGCGTTGGCGGGGAATTACTTGTACTTGGCGTCGATTTCCCAGACCGACTTCTGCACCAGACGCTGCACCATGCCGTCGAGCGTGATGCCGCCTTCCTGGCTGCTGGACACGCCGAGGATGGACGAGCCCTTGGCGCCCACTTCCATCTTCTCTTCGGTATAGCCCTGCGCCAGCTGTTCGGTGGTGTTGGCGTCCATGATCTTGTAGCGCATGCCGATGATCCAGACGCCGGCGGCCGCACCCGTCTCGACCGAGCCGACCGCCTCGCCGGCGGCGTAGCTGCCGCGGCTGCCGCCGAGGATGCCGATGATGTTGCCGAGAGTACGGCCGCTGACGCCTTCCTTCGCGGCGGCGACCTGCTCCGCCTTCAGGATGTCGAACTTGACCACGTACTTGGTCGTCTTGAACTTGCCCTTCTGCAGCATCTTGCGCGCGGAGCCGGGGTCGCCCATCGAGTAGGCGAGCTGGAACTCGTTCAGCAGCGGACCCATGTCCGAACGTTCGAGCACCTTGAAGTTGGCCTGCGACAGTTCCAGTTCGCCGAAATCAGCGATGTTGTTCGACGCGAACTTCTGCGTGAACGTGGCGTTGTTGCTCTTGATCTCGCCCGGCACGACGACCACCGTGGGGCCCGGCTTGTTCTTGTTGCTGTACTCGACAGCCTTGTACATCGCCTTGTCGGCGCTTTCGTTGGCCTTCTGCGACACGCTGTCGCCGGCGGTCGGCGAAGCGCTTTCGAACGTGGGCTGGGCGTACGCCAGCGGCAGCAGGCTGCCGACGGCGGCGGCGAATGCCGCGGATTTCAGTGCGCGATGCAAGGTGAAGTTCATGGAGGTCCCTTTCTCTGAAGATTGCTGGGACGCCTGCGCCCCGTTATGTGTCCGCGCGGTCGGGCCGCGCGGTGCCTATTTGCTTTTCTTCTTGCCGCTTGCGGGCGGATTAGCCGCGCAGTAGCCGCCGAGCAGCGTGCTGACGACGGCGTCGGCCTGTTCTTCGATCAGTGTGCCGGCCATGCCGAGCGTGTCGCTGCCGGAATACGATTCGGCTTTCGCGCTGGCTTCGGAAATCAGCTTTCCGCCCGGGGTCATCAGTGCGTACGCAATCGAAACATAGACCTCGGGGATGCGCAGCACAGGATTGATCGCCGAACGGGAGTCGATCGTGCCGCGCATCACCAGCTGCGCGCCCATCTTTTTCGATGCGGCCAGCGCCGCGTCCGGGTCGTTGCGGAAGTAGGCGTCGACCTCGGCCTGCGCGATCTGCGCGCGGATTTCCTGCTGGGAATAGGTGCGGATGCCGTGCTTGAGCAAGCGCTTGTTGATCGAGTTGAAATGGGGACTGAAACGGGCCTGCTCGGCAGTGACCCCTTCGCCGGTCCGCTCGCCCATCACGATCATGATTTTCCGGCGCCGCAGTTCGTCGAGGCAGGCCGGCGGCAGCGACAACACGTGCGCGGCAGCGGCGGCACGGGCTTGCTCGTCCGCGGCGGCGTCTTTCTTCGCGTCTTCGGAGAAGCTGAAGGCAAGGGCGCAGGGGGCCGCGATGGCGAGGGCGGTGGCAAGCAGTGCGGGGCGCAGGAATCGGTCGCGCAACATCGGGCAACTCCGACGTTCGAAGACGATCGACTATACCAAAAGGTTTTTGCCTGTCCGGCAGGCCCGGCGCGCCTTTCGGGGACGTCTTGTTGCATAGCGCACGAAAGCGGGTGCGACCCGCCGCCAAGGGCGGGCCGATGCTGCCGGGTTCAGGTCTTCGAGCACTCGCTGATGAAGGCCTTGCGCTCGTCACCCTTCAGCGATTTGGCGCTGGCTTCGGCCCGACACTGCTTCTTGCGCGCTGCAGCATCGTCGGACACCTCCGCAGTCCGCGTCGTCTCGCTCTTTCCGGACGACAGGCAGCTGCTCATGAAGGTCTTTCGTTCGTCGCCCTTCAGCGATTTTTCCTTCGCGTCCTTGTTGCAGGCACGCATCCTGTCCTGCTGCGTGCCGGCGACGGCGGCATGCGGGAAGGTGGCGAGCAGGGTGATGCTGACGAGTGTGCAGCTGAGCGTACGGCGGGTATTCGGCATGACTGAGCTCCTGGCTGTGCAGCATGAAATGACAATACCGACGGCGGCCCGGGCGGGCTGCCGTCGTGCATGTTATGCATATGTCATCGTCATGTACAGTCGCCGGGTCAGCCGTCCTCTCCGCCCAGGGCGCGACGCTGGCGTTCGACGAATTCGAGCGTCGAATCGATGCCGCGGAAACTCAGTATCGTGGTGCGTACGGCGGCCTCGACCAGCACCGCCAGATTGCGGCCGGCGGCGACCGGAATGACCACCTTGCGTATCTTCACGCCGAGGATGTCCATCACTTCGTTGTCCAGCGGCATGCGCGTGGCTTCGGGCAGGCCGGTCACCTGCTTCTGCAGATGCACGACCAGTTGCAGCTTCATCTTGCGCCGACAGGCGGTTTCCCCGAATACGGTGCGGATGTTCAGGACGCCCAGCCCGCGCACTTCGAGGAAGTCCTTCAGCAGTTCCGGGCAGCGCCCTTCGAGCACATTGGGCGCGATGCGCGAAATGTCGACGCAATCGTCGGCCACCAGGCCGTGACCGCGCGAAATCAGTTCCAGCGCCAGTTCGCTCTTGCCGACGCCGGAGTCACCGGTGATCAGTACCCCCATGCCCAGCACGTCCATCGACACGCCGTGCAGCGTGGTCTGGTCCGCCAGTTCGCGCGCCAGATAGGCGCGCAGCTGGTCGATGACCGAGGCGGCGCTGCGTTGCGTGGTCATCAGCGGAATGCCGCGGCTGGCACAGCCGCTGCGGATGGCGGGCGGCGGATCGGCACCGTCGGCGACGATGAAGGCGGGCGGGCGGGCGTCGAGCAGGGTATCGACGATGTCCTCGACCTTGCGTGTCGATACGCTTTCCGCCCACAGGATTTCCGGCACGCCGACGACCTGTATGCGTCGGGTGTGGATGGTGTTCAGGTGACCGACCAGATCGGCCGGTGACAGACCAATCTGGTCGGCGACGATCAGCGTTTCACCGCTGCCGCACTGCCATTGCAGGCGCAGCCGGTCGCGATTGTCCTCAAACAGCCGCGCGACGCTGAGTTTCCGCATGCGCGGGCTGCCAGGCTGTGAACAGGGTATGGATGGCGGGTACGTCGGCGGCCTGCATCAGCTGTTCGCGGAAGGCCTTGTCGGCAAACATCTGTGCCAGCTCCGACAGTATCTGCAGATGCAGTTCGGTCGCCTGCTCCGGGACCAGGAGCACGAACAGAAGATTGACCGGGCGGCCGTCCGGCGCGTCGAAAGCGACCGGGTTTTCCAGTCGCACAAAGCCGCCGATGGCTTCCTTCAGGCCCTTGATGCGGCCATGCGGAATGGCCACACCCTGGCCGAGGCCGGTCGAACCGAGCTTCTCGCGCGCGAACAGGCTGTCGAAGACCTGGCTGCGGGCGATGCCCTGGTGGTTTTCGAAAAGCAGGCCGGCTTGTTCGAACACACGCTTCTTGCTGCTGGCGTCGAGGCCGAGGCAGATGTTCGAAACGGGCAACAGCTTTGCGATGAGCGTCATGTCAGGGGCTACTCCGAACACGCGGCGGGCGCGGTACCGAGGTTAACGGTCGCCGCGCCGGAAAAGTTGATTGCACTGCAACAAGGCCGCGGATTATACGCCCCTGGCAGCGGGCAATCGTTTCATTCTGCCGCCTGGTGCTTCAGTGCCTCACGGGTGTGTTCGCCAGACTTCTCCTTGTGCTTCAGCACCTGGCGATCGAGCTTGTCGATCAGGTTGTCGAGCGTCGCGTACATGTCCTCGCTTTCGGCTTCCACGAAGATGTCCTTGCCGCGGACGTGCAGCGTGACTTCCGCCTTCTGTCGCAGCTTCTCCACCGACAGGATGACGGAAACGCTGGTCACGTGGTCGAAATGGCGAATCACGCGGTCGAGCTTCGTTTCGACGTATTCGCGGATGGCCGGGGTGACTTCGAGGTGATGGCCGGTGATGGTGAGGTTCATGCTGCCTCCTTTCGTTACGGGACGAAAAATGCGTGGCGATCGGGTCGGTCGATGTGATCGGTCTCAGATCGCCTTGCGCACGCTGACCGGCGGGATGTTCAGGGACTCGCGGTACTTGGCGATGGTGCGCCGCGCAACGACGATGCCCTGCTGGCCCAGTATTTCCGCGATGCGCGAGTCCGACAACGGACGCTTGGCATCCTCGGCGCCCACCAACTGGCGGATGAGCGCGCGGATCGCGGTGGCCGAACAGGCCCCGCCACTTTCGGTCGCCACATGGCTTCCGAAGAAATACTTCAGTTCGAACAGTCCGCGCGTCGTTGCCATGTACTTCTGCGAGGTGACACGCGAAATGGTTGATTCGTGCAATTCGAGCGTTTCGGCGATCTCGCGCAGCGTCAGCGGCCGCATCGCCACCTCGCCGAACTCGAAGAACTGGCGCTGCCGTTCGACGATGGCCTGCGATACGCGCAGGATGGTGTCGAAGCGCTGCTGCACGTTCTTGATCAGCCACTTGGCTTCCTGCAGCTGACCGGACAGGCCGCTGCCGCGCTGGCCCTGCAGGATTTCCGCGTACAGGCGGTTGATGCGCAGGCGCGGCATCGCGTCCGGGTTGAGCAGGGCCGTCCATTGGCCGCGCACCTTGCGCACCACGACGTCGGGCACGATGTAGCGGGCGTCGATCGGTGCGAACTGCGCACCCGGGCGCGGGTTGAGCGAGCGGATCAGGGTCTGGGCGGCACGCAGAAGCTCTTCGTCGCAGCCGACGGCGCGGCGGATCTTGGCGAAATCACGCGCGGCCAGCAGGTCGATGTGCTGGTCGATGATGACGCGCGCGAGCGTCGACACCTCGTCGGTCGGCAGCGCATTGAGCTGCAGCAGCAGGCATTCGCGCGGATCGCGGGCGCCGACGCCAACCGGGTCGAAGTTCTGCAGCTGGCGCAGCGCGATCGACAGGTCGTCGAGGTCGATGTCGGCCTCTTCCGGCAGCAGCTCGACCAGTTCGGTCAGTTCCTGGTTCAGGTAGCCGTCGTCGTCCAGTGCCTCGATCAGCAGGCGGATCAGGTAGCGGTCGCGCTCGCTCATCTGCGACAGCGCGAGCTGGCCGCAAAGGTGGTCGCGCAGCGAGGTGCCAGCGGCCTGCACGTCCTGGTAGTCGCCGTCCTCGTCGTCGCCGCCGCTGCGCGAGCCGTAGCTGCCGCTTTCGCCGGACCAGTCGTCCATGTCGGCGCTGCTGGCACTTTCCTGGGCGCGCTGCTCTTCCTGCTGGGCGTCCGCGCTCTCCTGCGGCGTGCTGTCGCGCGTCTCGCCCATGCTGTCCTGCGGCGGCTGGTAGTTCGCGACCGGCTCGCTGTCGTCGCGCTCGAGCATCGGGTTCTCATCCAGGAAGCGTTCGATCTCCTGGTTGAACTCGATGGTCGACAGCTGCAGCAGCCGGATGGACTGCTGCAGCTGCGGCGTGAGCGCAAGATGCTGGGAAAGTTTGAGTTGCAGCGACTGCTTCATGGTGTGCAAATTTCGGCGGTCTAGAGGCGGAAGTGTTCGCCGAGATAGACCTTCCTGACGCTCTCGTTATACACGATTTCTTCAGGCCGGCCGCTCGCCAGTACCTCACCGGCGTTGATGATGTAGGCGCGATCGCAGATGCCCAGCGTCTCGCGCACGTTGTGGTCGGTGATCAGTACGCCGATGCCCCGCTCCTTCAGGAAACGGATGGTTTTCTGGATGTCGATGACGGCGATCGGGTCCACGCCGGCGAACGGTTCGTCGAGCAGGATGAAGCGTGGCGAGGTGGCCAGCGCGCGGGCGATCTCGACGCGGCGACGCTCGCCGCCCGACAGCGCCGCGGCCGGGCTTTTGCGCAGGTGGCCGATGCCCAGTTCCTCCAGCAGTTCGTCCAGCCGGGCGGCGCGCCGGGCCGCGTCCTTCTCGTTCAGCTCGAGGATGGCGAGGATGTTCTCCTCGACGTCCAGCTTGCGGAACACCGAATTCTCCTGCGGCAGGTAGGACAGCCCTGCGCGCGCGCGCTGGTGGATGGGCAGGTGGGTAAGCCGCTCGCCATCGAGATGGATTTCGCCGCCGTCGGCGCTGACCAGGCCGACGATCATGTAGAAACAGGTGGTCTTGCCCGCGCCGTTCGGGCCCAGCAGTCCGATCACCTCGCCGCTGCCGACCTCGAAGGACACGTCCTTCACCACCGGGCGCGACTTGTACTTTTTGCGCAGCCGCTCGACCTTGAGCCGGCTGGCGGTCCGGTTTTCACTCATCTTGTTCGGGTTGTTCGCGCAATACCTTGTGAATGCTATCGGCGGAAAAGCCGCGGGATTGCAGAAATCTTGCCTGTTTCGCCCAGCTTTTGGCATCCGACGGCCGGGCGTCGAACTTGCGTGCCCACACCGCGCGGGCGCGGGCGGTTTCGTCGTCGCCGACGGTGGCCAGCGCATCCGCCACATCGGCATCGGCCACGCCGCGCTGCTTCAGGTCGTACTGCAGCCGGCGGGTGCCGAAGCGCGCTGCGCGGGACGATACGAACTGTCCGGCGAAGCGGCTATCGGACAGCAGTCCGCATTCCTCGAAACGAACAAGCAGTGCGGCAATCTCGTCTTCGTCGCCGTCCTCGCGCAGCTTGCGCGCCAGTTCCGCCCGGCTGTGGTCGCGCCGCGCGAGCAGGCGCAAAGCCTTCTCGCGCAGCGCGGCGTTCACGCGGCGTCCGCCTTGCTGTCCGGCGCGATCACAGCCAGTTCGGGCATGCCGCAGGCGACGCGCACCTTGTTCTCGATTTCGCGGGCCATCGCCGGATTGGCGCGCAGGAATTCGCGCACATTGTCCTTGCCCTGGCCGATGCGGTCGCCGCTGTAGGAATACCAGGCGCCGGACTTCTCGACGAACTTGTGCAGCACGCCCAGTTCGATGATTTCGCCTTCGCGCGAAATGCCCTCGCCGTAAAGGATGTCGAATTCGGCCTGCTTGAACGGCGGCGCCACCTTGTTCTTGACCACCTTGACACGGGTTTCCGAGCCGACCACTTCTTCACCCTTCTTGATCGCGCCGGTGCGGCGGATGTCCAGGCGGACCGAGGCGTAGAACTTCAATGCATTGCCGCCGGTGGTGGTTTCCGGGTTGCCGAACATGACGCCGATCTTCATCCGGATCTGGTTGATGAAGATGACCAGCGTGTTGGTGCGCTTGATGTTGGCGGTCAGCTTGCGCAGCGCCTGGCTCATCAGGCGGGCCTGCAGGCCGGGCAGCGAATCGCCCATCTCGCCCTCGATTTCCGCCTTCGGCGTCAGCGCGGCGACCGAGTCGATGACGATGATGTCCACACCGCCCGAGCGCACCAGCATGTCGGCGATTTCCAGCGCCTGTTCGCCGGTGTCCGGCTGCGAAATGAGCAGGTCGTCGATGCGCACGCCCAGCTTGCCGGCGTACTGCACGTCGAGCGCGTGTTCGGCGTCGATGAAGGCCGCGGTGCCGCCGAGCTTCTGCATTTCGGCGATCACCTGCAGCGTCAGCGTGGTCTTGCCGGACGATTCCGGACCGTAGATCTCGACCACGCGGCCGCGTGGCAGGCCGCCGATGCCGAGCGCGATGTCCAGCCCGAGCGAACCGGTCGACACCGCCTGGATGTCGTTTTCGAGCTGGCCGTCGCTCATGCGCATGATCGAGCCCTTGCCGAACTGCTTCTCGATCTGCGCGAGCGCTGCGGCGAGCGCCTTGGCCTTGCTGTCGTCCATGCTGAATCCTTTCCTGGGTATGCGGTCGATTATGGCACAGTTCTTGCCACGGGGTCTTTTGGCGTGCCTCCCAGCAAAGCCAGGAGCACGGCCAGTGTATGACATGCGGATTGCCGGCGGACCGCTTCGCGGTCGCCGTCGAAATGCCGGGTTTCGCTGCGGCTGCGGCCGTCGGCCAGGGCCCAGCCGAAGCAGACGGTGCCCACCGGCTTGCCCGGTACTGCGCCGCCCGGTCCAGCGATGCCGGTGATTGACAGCGCGGCGGTGGCGTCCGAATGCGCCAGCGCACCGCGCGCCATCGCCAGCGCCACGGCTTCGCTGACCGCGCCGTGCGCCTTCAGGGTGGCTTCGGGCACGCCCAGCATGCGCTGTTTGGCCGCGTTCGAGTAGGTGACGAAACCGCAGTCGAACCAGGCCGAACTGCCGGCGGTCGCGGTGACGATCTCCGCCACCCAGCCGCCGGTGCAGGATTCGGCGGTGGCCAGCACGGCACCGGCCGCCTTCAATGCGGCGCCCACTTCGACTGACAGCGTCTGCAGATCGGCGTCCATCAGAAGAAACGCACGACCAGCAGGTGCAGCGCCGCGATCGACGCCGCCGCGAACAGCGCGGCGATCACGTCGTCGAGCATGACGCCGAGGCCGTTCTTCATGTTCACGTCCACCCAGCGCGCCGGGGGCGGCTTGAAGATGTCGAAGAAGCGGAAAGCGAAGAAGGCGGCCAGCTGCCACCAGAAATCGACCGGCGTCACCCACAGCACCAGCCAGAAGGCGACGATTTCGTCCCACACGATGGCGCCGTGGTCGGCCATGCCGAGCGCGCGACCGGTGCGCTGGCAGCAGGCGCTGCCGAGCGCGAAGGCGATCAGCAGGAACAGCGCGAAGGCGCCGTCGGAGAACGAGGGCTTGATCAGCAGATAGAGCGGCCAGGCGGCCAGTGTGCCCCAGGTGCCGGAGGCGAAGGGGATCAGGCCGCTGCCGAAGCCGCAGGCCAGCATGTGAGCCGGGTGGACGAGGAAGCCGGGGCCGGGGTAGGGCGCTCTGGTTTTCATGATTCAGGCGAAATGGTCATAACCGCGTCGGCCGACCGGCAGTTCTGCGCCGGTGGCGTCGACCAGGTGCACGCCGTCACCGGACTGCATCGTGCCGATGCGGGTGAGGGGCAGCGCCAGTCGGATCGACAGCGCGGCGAGCGCGTCGTCGGCTTCGGGTGGTGCGCAGAACAGCAGTTCGTAATCGTCGCCGCCGGCCAGCAGCGCGTCGCGCACCGCCTTACCGTCGGTGCAGGCGGCGTGCAGTGCCGCCCAGGGCAGCGCCGCGTCATCGACCACGGCGCCCAGTCCGCTGGCATGGGCGATATGGCCCAGATCGGCCAGCAAGCCGTCGGACACATCGATCATCGCCGTCGCCAGGCCCTGCAATGCAGCGCCGAGGGCGACGCGCGGCTGCGGCTGTTCCAGCGCAGTGATGCAGTCGTCGTGCGCGCTGCCGTGCAGCCGGACCTTGCCCTGCAGGTCGGCCAGGCCGAGCGCGGCGCGGCCTGGCTGGCCGGACACCCAGATGCCGTCGCCGACGCGTGCGCCGCTGCGGCGTATCGCGCGGCCGGCCGCGACCTCGCCGAAGGCGGTCACGCACAGATTGAGCGGGCCGCGCGTCGTGTCACCGCCGATCAGATCGACGCCGAAGGTATCGGCACAGTCGAAGAAGCCGGCGGCGAAGGCGGTCAGCCAGTCGTGGTCGATCTGCGGCAGCGACAGCGCCAGCGTGACCCAGCGCGGCACGGCGCCCATCGCGGCGACGTCGGACAGATTCACCGCCAGCGCTTTCCAGCCGAGGCGCCGCGGGTCGGTGTCCGGCAGGAAGTGGGTGCCGGCGACCAGCATGTCGCTGGTGATGGCCAGTTCGTGGCCGGGCGACGGTGCGACCAGCGCACAGTCGTCGCCCGGGCCGAGCGCGGCCGCGCGCATCGGCCGCACGAAGTGGCGGCGGATAAGGTCGAACTCGGGCGTCATCCGGCGTCGGTACTCATGCAGCAAGTGCCATGCACGCCGTGCGCATATATATGCAGCGTGCGGACGGCGCTCAGCCGCGCGGACGGTTGCGTGCCGCCTCGACCTCGACCGCGCGCAGCTGTGGCGCCAGCTTGTCGAGCACGCCGTTGACGAACTTGTGGCCGTCGGCGCCGCCGAATTCCTTGGTCAACTCGATCGCCTCGTTGATCACGACGCGATAGGGCGTCTCGATCATGTTGGACAGTTCGAAGGTGGCTACCAGCAGGATGGCATGCTCGACCGGCGACAGTTCCTCCACCTTGCGGTCGAGGTGGGCGCCGAACTGCGCGCGCAGCGCTTCGGCATTGTCGAGCGCGCCGCGCAGCAGCGTGCGGAACAGCTTGTGATCGACTTTGGAGAAGCCGGCGTCCTCGCTCAGGTGGGCGATGATGTCCGGCGCCTCGTTGCCCGAAAGCAGTGACTGGTAGATGCCCTGCACCGCGTATTCACGGGCGAGGCGGCGGCTGGATTTGCGCGTGGCTTCGGGCTTGGCGTCCATGGTCAATCCGTCAGTCTGGCGAGCAGGCGCGCCATTTCGACTGCAGCGCGACCGCAGTCGGCGCCCTTCTCGTGCATGCGGGCGATCGCCTGGTCGTCGTCCTCGGTCGTCAGCACGCCATTGGCAATCGGCACGCCGGTCTTCAGCTGGATGTCGGCCACGCCGCGCGCCATTTCATTCGACACGATCTCGAAGTGGTAGGTCTCGCCGCGGATGACCGCGCCAAGCGCGACCAGTGCGTCGTATTTGCCGGACAGCGCCAGACGCTGCAGCGTCAGCGGCAGTTCGAGTGCGCCGGGCACGGTCACGATCAGCGTGTCGGCCGGTGCGACGCCCAGCTTGCGCAGCTCGGCGCAGCAGGCCGACAGCAGGCCGTTGCCGATGTCGGGATTGAAGCGGGCCATGGCGATGGCGACGCGCAGGCCTTTGCCGTCGAGGTTTTCCTCGATTTCGGGGATGTCGTTGAAGCGGGGCATGTCGATGTCCGAGTCAGTTGTTCATTGCGCTGGATGAGGGCGCCGCGCCATCCGCAGGGCCGCCCCAAGGATGGGCGCAGCCCCCTCGGTGGGGGTGACGCCGGGGTTTCGCAGCGCATGCGCTGCGCCGGTTGAACGGGGCGGCTGTGTAAAGCCGCCCTTCCCAGGCGAACGGAGTGAGCGTGGGGGCCAACATCTCAGTGCTGCAGGTAGCCGGTCAGTTCGAGGTCGAAGCCGGCCATGCTGGGAATCTTGCGCGGGCTGGCGAGCAGCCGCATCTTGCGCACGTTCAGCGAGCGCAGGATCTGCGCGCCGACACCGAAGGTACGGGCGTCCCAGCGCGCGGCCGGTGCGTCGGCGGGGTCGATCAGCAGCGCGCGCATGCCGGCGTCGGTTTCGTTCCGGCGCAGCATGACGATGACGCCGCTGCCGGCGTCGTTGATGATCTGCATCGCGCGGTCGATGCTGAAACTGTGGCGCGGATTGTCGGCGTCGAGGAAGTCGAGCACCGAAATCGGCTCATGCACGCGCACCAGTGTTTCGGTGTCCGGCTCGATTTCGCCCTTCACCAGCGCCAGGTGGATTTCGCCGGTGGTGGTGTCCTCGAAACCATGCAGCGTGAACTGGCCGTAGGCGTTGCGCACCTCGCGTTTCGACACCTCGCGCACCAGCGCTTCGGTGGCGGCGCGGTAGGCGATCAGGTCACGGATGGCGCCGATCTTCAGGCCGTGTTCCTTGGCGAACTCGATCAGGTCCGGCAGCCGCGCCATCGTGCCGTCGTCCTTCAGTATTTCGCAGATCACCGCCGCTGGCTCCAGGCCGGCCAGCTGTGCGAGGTCGCAACCGGCTTCGGTATGACCGGCGCGGATCAGCACGCCGCCCTTCTGCGCCGTCAGCGGGAAGATGTGGCCAGGCATCACGATGTCGTCCGGCTTCGCGTTGCGCGCCACCGCCACCTGGATGGTGCGCGCGCGGTCGTGCGCCGAAATGCCGGTGGTCACGCCGGTGGCCGCTTCGATCGACGCGGTGAACGCGGTGCCGTGCGGCGTGCGGTTGTGACGCACCATCTGCTCGAGCCCGAGCTGGCGGCAGCGCTCGTCGGTCAGCGTCAGGCAGACCAGGCCACGGCAGTGCTTCACCATGAAATTGATCGCTTCGGGCGTCACGAATTCGGCGGCCAGCACCACGTCGCCCTCGTTTTCGCGATCTTCCTCGTCAACAAGGATGACCATGCGGCCGGCCTTGATGTCGGCGATGATGTCCTTGACCGGCGCCAGTGCGCTCATTGCTTATCCTCTGCTGCCATCATGCGCTCCGCGTAGCGGGCGATGAGGTCGATTTCAAGATTGACCCGGCTCCCTGCTTTCAGGCTGCCGAGCGTGGTGACCTGTACCGTGTGCGGAATCAGGTTGATCGAAAATTCGCAACCATCGTCGACGTCGGCCACGCGATTCACGGTGAGGCTGACGCCCTGTACCGTGATCGAGCCCTTGCGCGCGATGTAGCGGGCCAGCGGCTTGGGCGCGACGATGACCAGCTCGTGCGATTCGCCGACGCGTTCGAAGCTGCGCACCGTGCCGACGCCGTCGACGTGGCCGCTGACCAGATGGCCACCCAGCCGGTCGGACAGGCGCAGCGCCTTTTCCAGGTTCACCTCGCCGGGTACATCGAGGCCGGCGGTGCAGTTCAGCGTTTCCTTCGATACGTCGAACTGCGCGTTGCGGCCGTCGATGCCGATCACCGTCAGGCAGACGCCGTTGTGGGCGATCGAGTCGCCGAGCGCGACGTCGTCCAGACCGAGACCGGCGGTGTCCACGGTCAGACGGACGCCCTGTTCGAGTGGATCAATGCGGGTGATGCGGCCGACGGCGGCCACGATGCCGGAAAACATGGGGAAGGGTGCGCAACGGAAAGATGCGCGATTTTACGCGATCAGCGCGCGCTGCTGGCAGCGATTACGCGATCGAGACCGGCGGCGAAGGCGTCGGCCGGTACGAAACCGACCGTACGCGCGCTGTCGATCTCGCGCCCGTCGGGGCCGAAGAAGAGGATGCCCGGCGGTCCGAACAGGCCGAAACGTTTCAGCAGCGCCTGATGTTCGGCGTCGTTCGCCGTGACGTCCGCCTTCAGCAGCGTGAAGCCGGCCAGTCGGGCGGCCACCTTGGGGTCGGCGAAGGTGAAGCGCTCCATTTCCTTGCAGCTCACGCACCAGTCGGCGTAGAAATCGAGCATGACCGGGCGCGTCGCCGCGGCCAGCCGGGCTTCCAGTTCGGCCACGCTGCGCACCGGTTCGAACACCGGTTTCGCCTCGGCCGCCGCCGCACCGCCGCGCAGCACCGACAGCGGCTGCAGCGGGTCGCGCGAGCCGGCCGCGGCGCCGATCAGGATGCTGGCGCCAGCCAGCAGCGCGATCACGCCAACGCCTTTCCACAGCTTGTGCCAGCCTTTCGCATGCGCCGGCAGCGGGTCGAGCGCGTGCAGGTAGATGCTGCTGGCGATCAGCAGCACCGCCCAGGCCAGCATCGCCAACAGGGCCGGCAGCACCGGTTGCGCGATCCAGATCGCGGTGGCCAGCAGCAGCACGCCGAAGAAGCGCTTGACGCCCTCCATCCACGGACCGGTGTGCGGCAGCAGCGAGCGCGACGCCACGCCGACCGCGATCAGCGGGGCGCCCATGCCCAGCGCCAGTGCGAACAGCGCCAGCCCGCCGAGCGCGGCGTCGCCGGTCTGTGCGATGTAGAGCAGCGCGCCTGCCAGCGGCGCGGCGACGCAGGGGCCGACGATGAGCGCAGACAGCGCGCCCATCGCGACGATGCCGCCGTAGGAGCCGCGCCGGTGGTTGGCCGTGTCGGACAGGCGCGACTGCAGCGCGGTCGGCAGCTGCAGTTCGTAGAAACCGAACATCGACAGTGCGAGCACGACGAACACCAGCGCGAAACCGCCCAGCACCCAGGCGTTCTGCAGCGCCGCGGACAGCAGCGTGCCGGACAGCCCCGCCGCCACACCGGCGATGGCGTAGGTCACCGCCATGCCCAGCACGTAGGCGAGCGACAGCGCAAGCGCGCGGCCGCGCGAGATGTCGGCGCCGTGGCCGACGATGATGCCGGACAGGATGGGCACCATGGGCAGCACGCACGGCGTGAAGCTCAGTGCCAGGCCGAAGCCGAAGAAGGTGATGGCGACCAGCCACAGATTGCCGCCGCGCAGCAGGCCGGCGGCGAAGGAACCGTCGTCCGGCTGCGAAGCGCCGGTCGCCGTCGTGTCGGTCGCCGCCGGAGTGTCGGTTGCCGGCGACGAGGTGGCTGCAGCGGCGCGGCCGCGCAGCCGGTCGAGCAGTCCGCCGCCTGCGCTGTCGCCGTCGAGGCCGGCCGGCCACACGCGTACGCCGGGCTGTGCCGGGTCGAGCAGCACCGTCTGCTCGCTCGGCGGATAGCACACGCCGGCGTCGGCGCAGCCTTGCGACGCCACCTTCAGTGTCACCGTCTCGCCGCTGGCGCTCAGCGGCAGGCGGATCGGCAACTGGCCGCGATGCACTTCGACATCGCCGAAGATTTCGTCCTTCTTCATCTTGCCCGGCGGGATGTCCGGCGTGCCGAGTGCCGCCTGCTCCGCGGCGAAGCCCAGCTTGTCGCGGTACAGGTAGTAGCCGTCGGCGATGTCGAAGCGCACCTCGACCGTATTGCGGTCCACCACCTGGGCCGACAGGCGGAAAGCCTGTTCCAGCGGCAGCAGTTCGGGTTCGGCGCGCAGCGGTGCGGCGGCCAGCAGCGCCAGCCAGGCCAGCGCGGCAACGAGGGTGCGGATCATTGGCTTTCCGTATGCGTCGTCATGTTGCCCACCCACTGCAGATAGGCCGGCAGACCACGGTCCACCGGCAAGGCAATGATTTCGGGCAGTTCGTAGGGGTGCAGCGCGCGCAGCGCGGATTCGAGCGCGTCGTAGGCGGCGACGGTGGTCTTGATCGCCAGCGGCACCTCGTCCGCCTCCTCGATCGCGCCCTGCCACGTGTAGATGGACCGGACCGGCGCACCAATGCTGACGCAGGCGGCGTGTCCGGCCTCGACCAGCGATCGCGCGATGCCTTGCGCGGTCGCCGCGTCCGGCAGCGTGGTGAGCACCAGCAGCACGTCGGTCATTGTCCGGCCGGCGCGGTGGCCCGCCACCAGCGCTCTATCAGCACGCGCAGCACGTGCAGCTTGCCGTGGAAGAAGTGGCCGCTGTCGCCAAGCACCGCGACCGGCAGGTTCTGCGGCGCCGCCCAGGCCAGCACATTGGCCAGCGGCACGACCTGGTCGCGTTCACCGTGGATCACCAGCGCATCGTCGCGCACCGGACCCGGCTCGTAGTGACGGATGCCCTCGACGCTGCCAGCGGCCAGGCCGACCAATACCATGCCGGCCACCGGGCGGCCGTTCTCGGCCAGCCGGTCGGCGACGCGGGTGGCAACGAAGGCGCCGAAGGAAAAACCGGCGACGATGACCGGCAGGTCGCCGTATGCATCCAGGCCGTGTTCGATCACCGCCAGCTGGTCGTCGGTTTCGCCGCGACCTTCGTCATGCGTGCCTTCGGTGGCGCCGACGCCGCGGAACTGCGAACGCAGCGTGACGCAGCCCAGTTCGCGCAGTGCGCGCGCTACGGTTACCACCACCTTGTTTTCCATGGTGCCGCCGAACAGCGGGTGCGGGTGGCCGATCAGCGCCAGCGCGCGCGGTGCGTGGTCCGGCAGCTCGGCCAGCACCTCGATGCCGCCGACCGGGCCGGCGATCACCGTGCGTTCCGACTGGATGCGCGTATTCATCAGACCTTCAGCCGTTCAACGACGCGGCCGTGCATCAGGTGCTCGTCGATGATCTCGTCGATGTCCTCGCGGTCCACATAGGTGTACCAGACCGCTTCCGGGTAGATCACCATGACCGGGCCTTCGCCGCAGCGGTCCAGACAGCCGGCCATGTTGACCCGGGTCTTGCCTTCGCCGGACAGGCCCAGCGCCTTGACGCGCTGTTTCGCGTAGTCGCGCAGCGCGGCGGCGCCCAGCGCAGCACAGCACTGTTCGCCCTCGGCGCGCTGGTTGCAGCAGAAGAATACGTGGTGCTTGAAGTGGCTCATGCGAGGTTCGGATGCGGACAAAGACGTGATTATCGGTGATCGTGGGCAGCATGGCGGCCGCGGTTTTCGCGCAGTTGCAGCGCCATCAGGTAAGGCAGCGCGAAATACGGCCACAGCGCGGACGCCAGTCGGGTCAGACCGCTGAAATTGAAAAAGTGCCCGGCCCGCCAGGCATCGGACACCGCCGACGGGTAAGGGTTGTCGGGCGCCAGATTCACCAGCGCCACGCCGGCGAGCAGGGTCAGCGCCGCGACGCCGAAGCGCAGCGTGACCGGCAGCCACAGCGCGACGCGCAGCGCGACAGCGCCGCCGGCCAGCCCGGCCAGTGCGCCCGGCGTGGCCCACAGCCAGGCACCGCCGGCCGGCACCAGCACGGCGCCGGAGCCGGCCTTGATCGCCAGCGCGACGACGAAAGTCGAGCCGAGCAGCCAGAAGCTGCGCGCGCGCATGCTGTGCCAGCCGATCACGCCGACGCTCACCATGGCGCAGATACAGGCACCGATCTCGACCGCGCGGTAGCGCCGCTCGGTGAAATCGACTGGCGCTTCGAGGCCGAACACCCAGCGCAGGTCGCCCAGACCGAACAAGGGCGTGTCCGGATCGATCTGCGCCAGCCACCACAGCACCAGCAGCACCAGCGCGAATTCACCGGTGTGGCCGCGCACGATGCGCCGTGCGCGCCAGCGCGCCAGCGCGCCGCCGTCGCCCAGCATGCCGCCCCAGCGCGCGCCGAGCAGCGCACCGCAGGCGGCGCCCACGGCATTCGAAGCGACGTCGAGATTGGAGGGCACGCGGGTCGGCAGATAGTGCTGCAGCACCTCCAGCCCGATCGACAGACCGGTCGCCAGCAGGCAGGCGACGAACAGCGCCGGCAGGCGGCGCAGCCAGGGCGACGCGGCCGGCACCAGCAGGAAGCCCAGCGGCAGGTAGCCGAGCGCATTGGCGATCACATCGAAACGCGTCCAGTAGCGCGGCCACGGCGCGCTCAGGAAGCCGAGCAGATCGCCGCCCCCCTCGCGGAAGTCGCTCAGCGGATGCAGGCTGGCGTAGGCGATCAGCAGTGCCCACAGCAGCGCGAGGTGGCGGGCGAGGTGGGTGGCGTGATGACTGTTCTTCATGCCATCAGCCCGGCGATGGCGACATAGCGGGCGCCTTTGCCGATCGCCATCATGAGGCCGCTGCGCAGCGGCGGCAGGCGCAGCCAGCCGGCGGCGATGCACAGCGCGTCGCCGATGAGTGGCACCCAGGACAGCAGCAGCGCCGGCGTGCCATGCCGCTGCAGCAGCGCCAGCCGGCCCGGCAGTTCCTTGCGCGGGATGAAGCGCCCCATGGCGTAGCTCACCATGCCGCCAGCGGTGTTGCCGGCGGTGGCCAGCAGCAGTGCGGCGTCGCGCTGTTCCGGGTGGGTAGCGAGCACGGCCAGCAGCGCCGCCTCCGAGCCGCCGGGCAGCACGGTGGCCGACAGGAAGCTGGCCAGCGCCAGTCCGGCCAGGCTGGCTTCGGCGCCGGGCATGAAATCCATGCTCAGCGCACCGGTGCGCCGGGCGCGATTTGCCCCCGGCCTGCGCGCGCTGCTAGGCTTGCGTGCTTGCGCATCGGCCATTCCGGCGCCGGTGCGGGCTGCGCTGTGTCCTCATCATGCAAACCGACTACCTCGAAAGAATCCTCAACGCGCAAGTGTACGACGTCGCGGTCGAAACGCCGCTCGATGCCGCACCGAACCTGTCGCGGCGCATCGGCAACACCGTACTGTTCAAGCGCGAGGACATGCAGCCGGTGTTCTCGTTCAAGCTGCGCGGCGCCTACAACAAGATCGCCCAGCTGTCGGACGAGGCGCGTGCACGCGGCGTCATCTGCGCTTCGGCCGGCAACCACGCTCAGGGTGTGGCGCTGTCGGCGGCCAAGGTGGGCTGCCGTGCGGTCATCGTGATGCCTACGACGACGCCGCGCATCAAGGTGGACGCGGTGGCGGCGCGCGGCGGCGAGGTGGTGCTGGCCGGCGAGTCCTACGACGAGGCCTATGCGCACGCACGCAAGCTGGAAGCCGAACAGGGCCTCACCTTCGTGCACCCCTTCGACGATCCGGACGTGATCGCCGGCCAGGGCACGATAGGCGTCGAAATCCTGCGCCAGCACCCGAAACCGATCGACGCCGTGTTCTGCTGCGTCGGCGGCGGCGGGCTGATCGCCGGTGTGGCGGCCTACATCAAGCGGCTGCGCCCGAACACCCGCATCATCGGCGTCGAGGCATCCGACGCCGACGCGATGGCGCAGTCGCTGAAGGCGGGCAGGCGCATACAGCTCGACAGCGTCGGGCTGTTCGCCGATGGCGCCGCGGTCAAGCTGGTCGGCGAGGAAACCTTCCGGCTGGCGCAGCAGTACGTCGACGAAATGGTGCTGGTCGATACCGACGCCATCTGTGCCGCGATCAAGGACGTGTTCGAGGACACCCGCTCCATTCTTGAGCCGGCCGGTGCGCTGGCGGTGGCCGGGGCCAAGGCCTGGGCGGCGCGCAACAACGTGAAGGGCAAGACCCTGGTCGCCATCGCCAGCGGCGCCAACATGAATTTCGACCGCCTGCGCTTCGTCGCCGAGCGTGCAGAGATCGGCGAATCGCGTGAAGCCGTGCTGGCGGTGACACTGCCTGAACGCCCGGGTGCCTATCGCGAACTGGTGTCGCTGTTCGGCCGTCGCAACATCACCGAACTGAATTACCGCTACAAGGACGCGAAAGAGGCGCACGCCTTCGTCGGCGTGCAGGTATCGGGCCGCGCCGAGGCGGCCGAGCTGGTGAATCACCTCGCCGCCAACGGCTATCCGGCGCTGGATCTGACCGACGACGAAATGGCCAAGCTGCACGTGCGCTACATGGTCGGCGGCCGCAGTCCCGACGTCGGTCACGAGCAGGTCTATCGCTTCGAATTCCCGGAGCGTCCGGGTGCGCTGATGAAATTCCTCGAATCGATGAGCCGTGACTGGAACATCAGCCTGTTCCACTACCGCAACCACGGCGCCGATTACGGCCGCGTGCTGGTCGGCATGCAGGTGCCGCCGGGCGATGCCGAGGCGCTGCAGCGCTTCCTCGACACGCTGGGCTATTCCTGGCGCGAGGAAACCGCCAACCCGGCGTACAAGCTCTTCCTCGGATGAGGCGCCTCGCCGTCCTGCTGGCGCTGTGCGCCGCCGCGACCTGTGCCTCGGCCGGGCCGCTGGCCTACATCACGAACCAGGGCTCGCACGAGGTGACGGTGGTCGACGTCGACGCCTCGACCATCGTCGCCCGGCTGCCGGCCGGCAAGTCGCCGGCCGGTGTATGGGTCAGCGAGGCGGCCGGCAAGGCCTTCGTCAGCGCACCGGACAGTGCGACGATCACGGTGATCGATCTGGCAAGCCGCGCGGTGGTCGGCGAGATGAAGGCCGGTCGCAGCCCGGTCGGCATCACCGTGACGCCGGACGGCCGGCGTGTGCTGGTGGCCGACTGGTTCTCGCACCGCGTGCTGGTATTCGATGCGGCGAGCCACGCCGCACTCGGCGAGATCGCGGTCGGCAATGCGCCGGCCGGGCTGGTCGCGTCGCCGGACAGCCGCACCGCCTACGTCGCCAACCGCGACGACAACGCGGTCGGTGTGCTCGACCTCGATGCGATGAAGCAGACCGCCGTCATTGCCGTCGGCAACCATCCTTTCGCGCTCGAACTGTCGGCCGACGGCCGCACGCTGTACGCGCTGAACGTGTGGAGCGACGACGTGTCGGTGGTCGACCTCGCACAGTCACGCACGGTCGCTACACTGCCGGTCGGCAAGGCGCCCTACGGCATCGCTTTCTCGGACGACGGCGCGCGCGCTTACGTGACCAACCAGAAGGGCGACAGCGTGTCGGTCATCGACACCGTCGAACGGCGCGTCATCGCGACCTGGCCTTCGGTCGTTTATCCCGAGGGCGTCGCGGTGGCCGGCACTAAACTGCTGGTCGTGAGCTGGATGGACGATCTGGTCGGCGTGTACGACGCGCGGACCGGACAGTCGCTGGGCAGCATCGAACTCGGGCGCAACCCGCGCGGATTCGGGCGCTTCATGCACAAGTCTGCGGCGGCACGTTGATCGCGACCGTGCTTGCCGCTATCTTCACCGCCTTTTTTCGTCGCCGACTTTTCAACCCAACCATTCTGACAACGAGGAGATTCAACCCATGCGTTTTGTATCGGCATTCGTCATGATGCTGGCCGCGTCGCTGGCGGCATCGTTCGCCCACGCGCACGGCCCGACCCGCCAGAAGGCGTTCGAAACCATCACCATCAAGGCCAGCCCGGATGCGGTGTGGGCCAAGGTGAGCGATTTCACCCAGCTGCAGGGCTGGCATCCGGCGGTCGAGAGCAGCACCGCCACCAACGGCAGCAACGTCGGCTCGGTGCGTACGCTGAAGCTCAAGGGCGGCGGCGAACTGGTGGAGACGCTGGAGTCCATCGATCCGGCGGCGAAGAAGTTCTCCTATCGCGCCAAGGACGGCGGCGCACTGCCGGTGACCAACTACAGTTCCAATCTGACGGTGAAGGCCGGCGACGGCGGCACCTCGGTGGTCGAATGGCGTGGTGCGTTCTATCGCAAGTACATGAACAACGATCCCCCGAAGGGTGAGGACGACGAAGCCGCGCTGACCGCGGTGACCGGCGTCTACAAGAGCGGTCTTGAGAATCTGAAGAAGGTGATGGAGAAGTAAGCGTCCACAGGGCGCACATAACCGGGCCAGCGCGGCCCGGTTTTTTTCGCCTACGGAAACACCGGAATGTCCGGGTCGGCGCCGTGCGGCTGCACCTGCGGATGCAGGGCGCGTACCCGTTCGGTGATTTCCTCGACCCGCGTGCGCGGCACGTCGAGCATGACCAGCAGCTGGCCCTGTTCGATCGCCTCTTCGAAGGCCTTCAGGTGGGTGTTGCCGGCGGTCAGCCCGACCATGCCGCCGACCCAGGCTCCGGCACCGGCGCCGCCCAGGCCAGACGCCAGCAGGATGCCGCCGGCGATCACCGCCGCACCGGGCGACAGCGCCAGTCCGATCAGTCCGCCGAGTATGCCGACGCTGCCGCCCATGGCCAGTCCGCGCTGTACCGCTGGCGAGAAGTCGGACTTCTGCAGCATGGTCGCTTCCGGCAATTCCTCCAGTGGTGTACCGCGCCGCGCCAGGATGTGGATGTGCTTCTCGGGAATGCGCGCCACCAGCATGTCGTTCACCACGGTGCGCGCCGTATCGATGCCGGGTACCAGGAAATAGATGCGTTTCATGCCGTCCTCCTCCGTGCAGGGCCTTGCAGGCACGCACCTCGCTGCAGGCAGGCGCGCGATCAGGTCGGGACTGCTTCCAGCATAGACGGCCGGCGGCGCGCTGCGCGGCCGCTCAGCGGTGCGACGGGAAGGTGTCGGCTTCGGTGACGATCCAGTCCATCGGCAGGTCGTGCGGCTGCGGCTGCAGGTCGTCGAGGCGACCGTCCTCGATCGCCACGCCGACCGCCAGCGGCGTCGGTTCGAGCGCGGCCAGCGTGCGGTCGTAGTGGCCGGCGCCGTAGCCCAGCCGGTAGCCGCGCGCGTCGAAACCGTTGCACGGGATCAGCAGCAGTTCAGGCACCACCGGTTCGCCCTCGGCCGGATAGGGGATGCCGTAGCGGTCGGTCGCCATTGCGGTCTCCGGCGCCCAGCGGCGGAAGGTCATCGGCTGGCCCTTTTCGCCCACCACCGGCAGCGCGGCCCAGCGCGCCGGGTCGGCGGTCAGCCAGCGGCGCATCAGCGGCAGCGCGTCGAATTCGCCGCGATACGGCCAGGTGAAGCCGATCGAGCGCGGCGCCAGACGGGTCAGCAGCACCTCCAGCCTTTCGCTCAGCGCGGCGTGCAGCGGCGCCAGGGTGGCCGGGTCCATGGCCAGGCGGCGGCCGACCAGTTCGAGTCGCAGCGCCTTGCGGCGTGCGCGATCATCGGGAACATTCATGTGCGGGCGGTATCATTCGTGCAAACCAGGAAACACTAGCAGATGCCCACACGATTCCCGCTTCACACTGTCCGCACGCTGTTCATCGGCGCCTGCATGACTGTCGCTGCCGTCGCGCACGCCTATGACGACGCGGCCTTCCTCGCCGCGCGCGACGCTTTTGCCGCCGGCAACCGCCAGGCCTTCGAACGCTATGCCGCCGGCCTGCAGTCCCACCCGCTGGCGTCCTACATCGATTACTACCGGCTGCGCATGGACATCGACCGCGCGTCGCCGGACAGCATTGCGGTGTTCCTCGAACGCAATGCCGACACGGTGGTTGCGCAACGCCTGCGCAGCGACTGGCTGCGCCAGCTGGCGAAGACCGAGCAGTGGGCGGCTTACCGCACCGAATACGCGAAGCTGCCGCAGAAGAATCCGTCGCCCGAGAACGACCTGCGCTGTCACGCCGCGCGAGCGGGCATGGTGGCGGGCGACGCCGCGGCAGTCGATGAGGCGCGCGCGCTGTGGGACACGCTGGACGACGCCCCGTCGGCCTGCAACCCGGTGTTCGCCGCGCTGTTCGACGCTGGCCGTCTGAGCGAGGACGACGTCTGGGCGCGTGCGCGCCGGCAGATGGAGGCGAAGCGGCCGGGTCAGGCGAGCAGCGTGCTGGATCTGCTGCCGGCGGCCGAACGGCCGGGTCGGGTGCTCGACGACATCGTCGCCAATCCGGCGCGCTGGCTGGTCCGCCAGCCGGCCAACTTTTCGATCACCCGCCGCGGCCGCGAACTGGCGCTGATGGCGGTCGCCCGCATGGCGCGCAACGACGTGCGTGCGGCCGAGCGCAGCCTGGAGGTGATCGCCGCCCGTCTGAGTCCGCAGGAGCGCGCCTACGCCTTCGGTCAGCTCGGCTGGCAGGGCGCGATGCGGCACGACCCGCGCGCGCTGCAGTGGTGCCGCTCGGCTGACGACGCGATGGATGGCGACGAGGTGTTCGCCTGGTGCGCGCGCGCCGCGATGCGCGACGGCAAGTGGAAGGTGCTGCGCGACATCGTCGAGCGCATGCCCGAAGCGCTGGCGTCGAAGCCGGAATGGATCTACTGGGGGGGCCGCGCGCGCGGCGCCACCGGTCACGTCGATCAGGCGCGCAAACACTACCGCCGCATTGCCGACCAGCCGAACTTCTACGGTCTTCTGGCGCGCGAGGAACTGGGCCAGCCCTACCAGCTGCCGCCACAGGCAGCCGAGCCGTCGCCGGAGGACATCCGTCGCGCCGAACTGATGCCGGCCATCCAGCGCGCGCTCAAGCTGTTTGCGCTCGATCTGCGGACCGAGGCGCTGCGCGAGTGGAACTGGGCCATCCGCGAGGCGGACGACCGCACACTGCTGGCGGTCGCCCATTTCGCGGTGAAGAAGTCGTTGTGGGACCGCGCCATCGCCAGCGCCGACCGCACGGTGGCCGAGCACGACTACGCGCTGCGCTATCTGGCACCGATGCGCAGCGAAGTCGAACCGCACGTGCAGGCGCGTGCGCTCGATCTGAGCTGGGTGTATGGCCTGATGCGGCAGGAGAGCCGCTTCATCATGAACGCGAAGTCGTCGGCCGGCGCCCAGGGCCTGATGCAGGTAATGCCGGCGACGGCCAAGTGGGTAGCGAAGAAGATCGGTCTGAACGGCTACCAGCCCTCGCAGATCGCCGACACCGACACCAATCTGTTGCTCGGCACCAGCTATATGCGTCTGGTGCTGGACAGCCTGGACGACCATCCGGTGCTGGCCAGTGCCGGCTACAACGCCGGGCCGGGGCGCGCCAAGAAGTGGCGTGCTGCCAAACCGCTGGAAGGTGCCATCTACGCCGAAACCATTCCGTTCACCGAAACGCGCGACTACGTGAAGAAAGTGATGGCCAACGCCGTCATGTACAACCTCGTGTTCGGTCGCAAGGAGGTGGGGCTCAAGCAGCGACTCGGCACCATACAGCCCGGTCCCGGCGCGCTGCCGGACGATCCGATCTGATCCACAAACAGAGTCTCGAACAACAGACCCGGAGTGCATCCATGTTTCCGAAAACCGTCCTCCTGATCGGTGGCGCCGGCTTCATCGGTAGCCACGTCGCCAGCCAGCTGGCCGCCCGCGACGTGCGCGTCATCGTGCCGACGCGCCGCCGCGACCGCGCCAAGCACCTCATCCTGCTGCCGATGATCGACGTGGTCGAGGCCGACGTGCACGACCCGGCCACGCTGGCGCGCCTGATGAGCGGCGTGGACGCGGTGGTCAATTTCGTCGGCATCCTGCACTCGCGCGGCGGCAGTCCCTGGGGCCGCGACTTCGAGCGTGCGCACGTGGCGCTGCCCAAGGCCATCGCCGCCGCGGCGAAGGCGGCCGGCGTGCGGCAGCTCATCCAGGTCAGCGCGCTCGGCGCGTCCGAGGGGGCGCCGTCGGAGTATCTGCGCTCCAAGGCGGCCGGTGAGGCGGCCATCCGTGCGGGCGGCGTGGACTGGACGATATTCCGTCCGTCGCTGGTGTATGGCGACGGCAAGTGCTTCCTGTCGATGTTCGCAGGTCTGCTGAAGATGTTCCCGGTGTTCCCGCTGGCCGGTGCCGACACCCGCTACCAGCCGGTCGCGGCGCGCGACGTCGCGCGCTGCATCGTGCATGCGCTGGGCGACGAGACGGCGGTCGGCCAAACCTATGCGCTGTGCGGCCCCAAGGTCTATACGATGCGCGAACTGGTGAAGATGACCGGCCGCGCCATCGGCGCCGAACGCTGCGTCATCGGCCTGCCCGGTCCGCTGGCGTCGCTGCAGGCGCTGGCGCTGGAACTGGCGCCGGGACCGACGCTGATGTCGCGCGACAACCTGCGCTCAATGCAGGTCGACAGCGTGTGCGACGCCGGCTGCGCGCTGCCTTTCGGTTTCGTGCCGCTGACACTGGAGAGCGAGATCGACGCCTGCCTGGCCGACTTCCGGCCGACCGACCGCTTCGAGCACGCGCGCTCGAAAGCGCACAGATAGATGAAGATCTACCGCGTCGGCGGCTCGGTCCGTGACGAGCTGATGGGGCTGCCGGCCGGCGACCGCGACTGGGTGGTCGTCGGCGCCACGCCGGAAGACATGGTGGCCGCCGGCTATACGCCGGTCGGCCGCGACTTTCCGGTCTTCCTGCACCCGCAGACGCACGAGGAACACGCGCTGGCGCGCACCGAGCGCAAGACCGCGCCCGGCTACCGCGGCTTCGTGTTCCACGCCGACCGTACGGTGACGCTGGAGCAGGATCTGCAGCGGCGCGACCTCACCATCAACGCGATCGCACGCGCCGACGACGGCACGCTCATCGATCCGTGCAATGGCCGCGCCGACATCGCCGCGCGCGTGCTGCGCCACGTCAGCGCCGCCTTCGCGGAAGACCCGGTGCGGATACTCAGGCTGGCCCGCTTCGCCGCGCGCTTCCATGACTTCACGGTGGCGCCGGCAACGATGGCGCTGATGCGCGACATGGTGGATTGCGGCGAGGTCGATGCACTGGTGGCCGAGCGCGTGTGGCAGGAAGTGTCGCGCGGGCTGATGGAGGCGAAGCCCTCGCGCATGATCGAAGTGCTGCGCGAGTGCGGCGCACTGCGTGTCGTGCTGCCGGAGGTGGACGCGCTGTTCGGCGTGCCGCAGCCGCCGCAGCACCATCCGGAGATCGACACCGGCATCCACCTGATGCAGTGCCTGGACTGGGCGGCCGCGCACGGGGCTTCGCTGGCGGCGCGCTGGGCGCTGGTGGCGCACGACCTTGGCAAGGGCACGACGCCGAAGGCGGAATGGCCGCGCCACATCGCGCACGAAGCGCGCAGCGCCAGGCTGGCGCGTACAGTGGCCGAGCGTCTGCGTGTGCCGGTAGAGGTCGCTGACATCGGCCGCCTGGTGGCGCAGGAGCACACGAATGTGCACCGTGCCGCCGAACTGCGCGCCGACACGATGGTGAAACTGCTGGAGCGGCTGGACGTGATGCGCAAGCCGGAACGGCTGGCCGACATCCTGCTCGCCTGCGCCGCCGACGCGCGCAGCCGTCCGGGTTTCGACGAGCGCGGCTATCCGCAGGCCGACCTCGTGCGCGCGGCCGCTGACGCGTTCAGGTCTGTCGATGCCGGTGCGGTGGCGAGAAGTCTGGCCGAAGCAGGCAAGGTCTCCGGCCCGGCGATCGCACAGGCGGTGCAGAAGGCGCGGGTGGACGCGGTGGCGGCGCTGCGCTGACGCGGACTGCCGTGGTGCCGTCGCGCCTGTGGTGCAGGCGCGACGGTGGCCGGAACCGATCAGCCGCGCTTCAGCTGCGACAGGTCGCGCACGGCGCCGGTGTCGGCGCTGGTGGTCATCAGCGCATACGCCTGCAGAGCGGCCGACACGACGCGTTCCCGCGCGTGTGGCGTCCAGGCCGCGGCGCCGCGGTCCTCCTCAGCCTCGCGGCGGCGAGCCAGTTCGGCGTCATCGACCGCGAGGTGAATGGTGCGGTTCGGGATGTCGATCTCGATCACGTCGCCGTCCTTGACCAGCGCGATCAGGCCGCCCTGGGCCGCTTCCGGCGAGGCGTGGCCGATCGACAGGCCTGAGGTGCCGCCGGAGAAGCGACCGTCGGTCAGCAGTGCGCAGGCCTTGCCCAGGCCTTTGGACTTCAGATAGGTGGTCGGATACAGCATTTCCTGCATGCCCGGGCCGCCCTTCGGACCTTCGTAGCGGATCACCACGACTTCGCCCGGCTTGACCTGATCGCCGAGGATGCCGGTGACCGCGTCGTCCTGGCTCTCGAACACTTTGGCAGGGCCGGAGAACTTCAGGATCGAATCATCGACGCCGGCCGTCTTGACGATGCAGCCGCGCTCGGCGATGTTGCCGTACAGCACGGCCAGCCCGCCGTCCTGGCTGAAAGCGTGTTCCTTGTTGCGGATCACGCCGTTCTCGCGGTCGAGATCCAGTTCCGGGTAGCGGCGGTCCTGCGAGAACGCGACCTGGGTCGGGATGCCGCCGGGCGCAGCGCGGTAGAAGGTGCGGACGGCCTCGTCCTGGGTGCGCACGATGTCGTACTTGTCGAGCGCCTCGCCCAGCGTGGCGCTGTGCACGGTCGGCAGGTCGCGATGGATCAGGCCGGCGCGGTCCAGCTCGCCGAGGATGGCCATGATGCCGCCGGCGCGGTGCACGTCTTCCATGTGCACGTCCGACTTGGCCGGCGCCACCTTGGACAGGCAGGGCACGTGGCGCGAGATGCGGTCGATGTCGGCCATCGTGAAATGCACGCCGGCTTCCTTCGCCGCAGCCAGCAGGTGCAGCACGGTGTTGGTCGAGCCGCCCATCGACACGTCGAGTGTCATCGCATTCTCGAAGGCCTTGAAGCTGGCGATCGAGCGCGGCAGCACCGAGGCGTCGTCGCCCTCGTAGTACTTGCGGCACAGTTCGACGACCAGCTGGCCGGCGCGCAGGAACAGCGCCTTGCGGTCGGCATGGGTGGCCAGCACCGAGCCGTTGCCGGGCAGGCTGAGGCCCAGCGCCTCGGTCAGGCAGTTCATCGAATTGGCGGTGAACATGCCGGAGCAGGAGCCGCAGGTCGGACAGGCGCTGCGTTCGTAGGCTTCGGCCTCTTCGTCCGAGCAGTTGCTGTCGGCGCCCTTGACCATGGCATCGACCAGATCGACGGCGATGATCTTCTGGCCCCAGTTCACCTTGCCTGCTTCCATCGGGCCGCCGGACACGAACACGGTCGGGATGTTCAGCCGCATTGCCGCCATCAGCATGCCCGGGGTGATCTTGTCGCAGTTCGAGATGCACACCAGCGCGTCGGCGCAGTGGGCGTTCACCATGTATTCGACGCTGTCGGCGATCAGGTCGCGCGACGGCAGCGAGTACAGCATGCCGCCGTGGCCCATCGCGATGCCGTCATCGACCGCGATGGTGTTGAATTCCTTGGCGACGCCGCCGGCCTTCTCGATCTCGCGGGCGACCATCTGGCCGAGGTCCTTCAGGTGCACGTGGCCCGGCACGAACTGGGTGAAACTGTTCGCGATGGCGATGATGGGCTTGCCGAAATCGCCGTCCTTCATGCCGGTGGCGCGCCACAGCGCGCGGGCGCCGGCCATGTTGCGGCCGTGGGTCGAGGTACGGGAACGGTAGGCGGGCATGGAAGCTCCTGCAGAATCGGGTAAAAGAGGAATTCTATCCGTCCCTTCACCTTCCGTCCCTTCATCTTCCCCGATGAGCCTCCGATGAGCCGACCGAAACTGATATTCGTCACGCGCAGTCGCTACTGGCGTGCCGGTAACGGCGAGGCGGCACGCACTGCGGCGCTGATCGATGCACTGGCGGAGGTCTGCGAACTGACCGTGTTCTTCCCCGAGCAGCCTGACGCAGCCACCCGACCCTTCGTCGAGCGCAGCCGGCATCGCTACCGGCTCGCGGTCGGCGACACCGCGAGGCCGGAACGCGCCGCACTGGTGAGCGGGCTGCGCGCGATGTGCCGGCAGATCGCGCCGGACTGCGTGCTGCTGTCGCGGCTGCAGCTCGACTTCCTGCGGCTGGCGGTACCGCATGGCATCCGGCTGGTGATCGACACGCACGACCTGGTCAGTGACAACGCCGCGTCGCGTGCGCGCGCCGGCGTGGCAGTCGAGGAGGCGCTGGAGTTCGAGCGCGAGCTGGGCTTTCTGCGTCACTACGACCGCGTGCTGCTGATCCAGCCGGACGATCATGCCCGCGTCGCCGCCGTGCTCGGCGAGCGCGCGCTGTGCGTGCCGCACCCGGTGGTGCTGCCGGCGCAGCCGGTGAGGCCGGATTCGCGCGTGGTCGGTTACGCGGCCAGCCAGTGGGTGGCGAACCGGCACGGACTGCAGTGGTTCATCGACGACGTGTGGCCACCGCTGGCGGCCGAGGGCGCTGAGCTGCAGGTGGCCGGACACATCGCCGCGCTGCTGCCGCAGCCGTTGCCGTACGGCATCCGCGCGCGCGGCTTCGTTCCCGACATTGAGGTGCTGTGGAGCGGCGTGGACATCGCCATCAACCCGGTGCGCTGGGGCTCGGGGCTGAAGATCAAGACGGTTGAGGCGCTCGCCGCCGGTCTGCCCCTGGTCACCACGCGCGAAGGTGCGCGCGGCCTGGAGGATGGCGCTGGCGAAGCCTTTCTGCTCGCCGACGAAGCCACTGCCTTTGCCGACGCCTGCCGCACGCTGCTCGACGATCTGCCGCTGCGCCAGCGCTACGCGCGCGCCGCCCACGCCTACGCCCGCGACCGCTTTTCGCATGCGGCCTGCTATGGCGGACTGATGGCCTGGCTGCGCGCCTGAACACGCTTCGAGTCACTAAGGTACCTTGGAAAAATCATTGTTAAACAGTGTGTTGTGATGATGTTGTGGTGCACCAGCCATTCAAGGGGCGACGGCGCGTTCCGTTAACGCCGAGGTACCCATTGCCGTGTCGTCTGCCCGGATGTTCCTCGCCTTCACCCGCCTGCTGCTGTCCCTTGCCTGTTTCATTCCCGCGCTTGCGCTTGCGCAGGACGCGCCGCTGTTCCGCATCGGCGTCGCGCCGCATACCAGTTCGCGCGTCATCATCGAAATGTACCAACCGCTGCGTCAGCATCTGCAGAAGACGCTCGGCATGCCCGTTGCCATCGTGACTGCGCCGGACTTCACCGAGTTCGTGCGCCGGGCGCTGAACCAGGAGTACGCGCTGGTCATCACGACCGGACATCAGGCCGAACTGCTGCGCGCTGATGCGCGTTACCGGCCGCTGCTGACCTACCGCGCGCCCTTCCACGCAGTCGTCGCCGTCGCTGCGGGCAGCCGGGCGAAGTCGGCACGCGAACTGGCCGGCAGCACGGTGGCCGGACTCAGTCCGTCGTCTCTGGTGACACTGTGGGGCCTGCGCTGGATGAGCGAGCACGGTGCGGCCGGCGTCACCGTTCGCTACGTCAGCGCCGCCGACAGCGTGGCGCAACTGCTGCTCAATGGCGAAGTCAGCGCCGGCACGATGTCGCTTGCCAACTTTCAGGGTCTGGCGCCCGAGGTGCGTACGCGACTGCGGCTGCTGACCGACAGTCCGGCCATGGTCGGCCGCGTCTATCTGCTCAATCAGGTCGAGGCGGCACGCGCGGCCGCGATCGAGGCGGCGTTGTGGTCGTTCGCCGAAACGCCGGCCGGCGTCGATTACTTCGCCCGTTACAAGCTGGACGGCTACCGCCCGCTTCGCTCCGACGAACTCGATGCGATGGTGCCCTATGCCGCCGAGGTGCGCGAGCAGTTGAAGAAGTCCGCACTGTGAGCCGGCTGTTCGAGTTCCGGCTGCGGCGCTCGGTGCGTGGCCGCCTGCTGATCGCTGCCATCGTCGTCGAGGCGGTCATGCTGACGCTGCTGGTGAGCAACAGCGTGCGCCTGCAGCGCACCCACATGACCGAGCAGGCGGAGCGTCACGCGCAGCAGATCGTGCCCATCCTGAACGCGGCGCTGGTGGCGCCGATGGCGCAGAGCGACTACGCGACGATGCAGGCGGTGCTGGACGAGAGTCGATCCAGTCAGGGCATCGCCTATCTCATCCTGCGCGATAGCGGCGGCCACATCGTCGCGCACAGCGGCGGGTCGCGCGATGCGCCGTTACCGCAGACTGACGAGCGCTTCGACCTGTCGGTGGAGGACGATCCACCAATCTATGACCTGGTCACGCCGGTCTCACTGGCCGGGCAGCCGCTCGGTCAGCTGCATTTCGGACTCGACATGTCGGCGCTGCGCAGCGCCAACAGCCAGTTGTTGCTGCAGGGCATCGGCATCGCCGCGGGCGAACTGCTGCTGTCGATCGCGTTGCTGACCGGGCTCGGTCTGTGGCTGACACGCCAGTTGCTGCGGCTCACGCATGCGGCGGAAGAGGTCGCGCACGGCACCTTGACGCCGGCGCCGGTCGCCGAGGGCGAGGACGAGGTCGGCCAGCTCGGCCGTGCATTCAACGCGATGTCGGCGGCGATACGGGAGCGCATCGGCGAACTGCAGGCGCTGCACGAGAAGGAGCACGGTCTGGCGCGCATCGCGTCCGAGGCGAACGGTCGCCTCGAAGCGCTGCTCGACGCGATGGACATCGGCGTGCTGCTGGCCGACCACGAGAACCGGGTGCTGTACGCGAACGACAAGCTGGCGCAGGTGTGGGCGCTCGACGCCGGTCGTCCGCCGGACGGCTGTGCGCTGCAGGCGGTCGAAGCGATGTGTGCCGCGCGGCTGTCGTCCGGCGCGGCGACGGCGGTGTTCTGTCCTCACCGCGGCGAGCGGGAGATTCTGCTGGCCGACGGCCGCACGCTGACACAGCGCAGTTTTGCCGTGCGCGATGGCGACGGTCGCGAGATCGGCTGCATGTGGCTGAGCGAGGACGTGTCGGCAGCGCGGGCGGCGGCCGACGAACTGCGCCGCGCGCGCGACGAGGCCGAGGCGGCCAGTCGCGCCAAGGCGGCCTTCCTCGCCACGATGAGCCACGAAATCCGCACGCCGATGAACGGCATCATCGGCATGACCGACATGGTGCTGTCCGAATCGCTCAGCGACGAGCAGCGCGAGCACCTCGGCTGGGTGAAATCGTCGGCCGACAGCCTGATGGGCATCCTGAACGACATCCTCGACTACTCCAAGGTCGATGCCGGCCAGCTGCAGCTGGAAGCGGTCGACTTCAGCCTCGAAACGCTGGTTGCCGAAACCCTGGCCATCTTCTCGTCGCAAGCAGCAGGGAAGGACATTGCGCTGCGCTGGCAGGTGGCGCCGGGACTGCCCGCCATCGTCACCGGCGATCCGCTGCGCCTGCGGCAGATACTGTCCAATCTGGTGTCGAATGCGCTGAAGTTCACCACCCGCGGCGGCGTGACCATGAGCGTCGAGAGGGCGGACGAGGGACGGATCGCGCTGTCGGTCGCCGACACCGGCATCGGCATCGCGTCCGACAAGCACGCGTTGGTGTTCATGCCCTTTTCGCAGGCGGACTCGTCGACCACGCGCAACTACGGCGGCACCGGGCTGGGCCTGTCCATCGTGTCGCGACTGGTGGCGCTGATGCACGGCACGATCACGCTGGACAGCGCGCCGGGCCGCGGCAGCACCTTCCGCGTCGAACTGCCGCTGCCCGCTGCAGCGACGGAGGATGCCGCGGTGCGGCCGGACGAGGCGGCATCGACGCACGAGGCAGCGCTGCTTGATGCCGACGTGCTGATCGCCGAGGACACGCCGGTCAATCAGGTGCTGCTCGGTTGCCTGCTGTCGCGCCACGGCGTGCGCATCACTCAGGCGGCCGACGGCCGGCAGGCAGTGGCGGCCTGCAGCGAACGCCATTTCGATCTGGTGCTGATGGACATGCAGATGCCGGGGATGGACGGGCTCGAGGCGACGCGCCGCATTCGCGCGCTGGGCGCTCCGCACTGGCAGCAGGTGCCCATCGTCGCGATCACGGCCAACGCGCTCGACGAGGACCGCACCCGCTGCCGCGACGCCGGCATGGACGATTTCATCAGCAAGCCCTTCCAGGCCGGGGAACTGGTGGCGACGCTGGCGCGTCATCTGTCCTACCGTCGCGCACCGGAAGAGAGATAACCATAGGTTATCGAAACATTGTTATTTGGTTTGTTGAGTTATGGTGCGCTGCGGCGCTATAAATGCACCATCGCCTTTCAACCGGATTACTGCCATGGCCAGCGTCGCGCCCGAAAAAGTCCTCAGCGTCCATCACTGGAACGATTCGCTGTTCAGCTTCAAGACCACGCGCGACCCCGGTTTGCGCTTCCGCAACGGACATTTCGTCATGATCGGTCTGGAGACCGGCGGCAAGCCGCTGCTGCGCGCCTACAGCATCGCCAGTGCCAATTACGAGGAACACCTGGAGTTCTTCAGCATCAAGGTGCCGGACGGCCCGCTGACGTCCAAGCTGCAGCACCTGCAGCCGGGCGATGAAATCCTGGTCGGTCGCAAGCCGACCGGCACGCTGGTGCTGGACGACCTGAAGCCGGGCAAGCATCTGTACCTGTTCGGCACCGGTACCGGTCTGGCGCCCTTCCTCAGCCTGATCCGCGATCCCGAGGCCTATGAGCGCTTCGACAAGGTGATCCTGTTCCATGGCGTACGCCACGTGAATGAGCTGGCCTACCAGGACTACATCGAGAACGAACTGCCGAATGACGAGTTTCTCGGCGAGTTCGTGCGCGACAAGCTGCTCTACTACCCGAGCGTCACCCGCGAGCCCTACCGCAACCGCGGCCGCCTGACCGATCTGATCGTCAGCAACAAGATGACCGACGACCTCGGACTGCCGCCGCTCAATCCGGAAACCGATCGCGCGATGATCTGCGGCAGCCCGAGCATGAACAAGGACACCGCCGACCTGCTCGACGCGCGCGGCTTCGTCATCTCTCCGGGGGTGGGCGAACCGGGTGACTACGTGATCGAGCGGGCGTTCGTCGAGCGCTGAGCGAGCGATGTGACCGTGGAAAGAAAAAAGCACCGCATGCGGTGCTTTTTTCTTGTCGGTGCCGACTTGCGACTCAGTCGCGCTTCTTCCGTCGTCGTGCGACGCCAGCCGCGCCCGCGGCGAGTGCCAGCAAGGCGAGGCTGCCGGGCTCAGGCACGGCGCGCGTGGTGACGCGCAGGCTGTTCGGGTCGGCGTTGACCGGATTCGCTTCGACTTCGAACGGATCTCCGTAGAAGGCCGACGCATTGCCCTTGGACTGCGTGCACACCGAAGTGCTCTGCAGCACCGGGCCGTAGCCGCCATACCCGCCGTAGCCGCCGTAGCCCTCGTAACCGCCGCCGCAATCGTAGGCATAGACCCCGAGGTTGCTGGCGGCGCTGTCCGACAACTCGGCCAGCACGTCGAGCGACTCGTTCGGGTCGAGCACGCCGAGGTCAATGGTGACGTAACGGCTTCCCCAGCTGTAATAGCCGTCGCTGCCGTCGTCGTTGCTGTTCAGGTCGGTACCCGACTTGTCGTGCGTGATGACGCCGCCGTTGTTCTGGATGCTGGCCGACGAGTACCAGACCTGATTGCCATCGATCTTGATGGACGCCAGGTAATCGACGCTGAGGTATTCGTCTGCATCGAGCGCGTAGTAGTTCGTTGCACTGATCGAGCCGCCGTAGATCTTGAACGTGAGGCTGAAGTTCTGCGCCACGTTCGAGGCGTTGGTAACGGTGGCGAGGATGCTGGCCATCGCGCTGGCGCTGCCGTTGTAGCCGTAGGCCGAGGAGGACACGGCATAGGCGCCGGTGGCGGACGAGAAGGCGTAACCGGAGGCGGAGTTGTTGTCGCCCGACCAGATGTAGCTCGAGCTGTTGCGATACTCCGGCGTCACCCAATCGGAAGGTGTTGCAGTGCTGCCGTTGCTGCTGGCGGCGGACGAGGCGCCGAGAACCGGCAGTGCGTGGGCGAGCGGCACCTGACTGAACCAGGCGAACAGCGATACCGCGATCAGTGTCGGGCGCGAGGGCAGCGAGAAGTTCATTGTTTTCATCCTGTACGATTGAGGCGCTCGCCACCTGTAACAAGATTTATGCCCATTCTCTTAGGTTAAACGGATCAATGACTTGCACGTCGTCTTCGCGCTCCAAAAGGGCGTGGTGTAAAGCCCTTCGACAGGGGGGCGCGAGATGAGCCGCGTGCTGATGGCGTGGGAGCTGGGCGCCAATATGGGCCACATCGACCGCATGCTGATCACCGCGCGCGCGCTGCGCGAACGCGGGCACGCGGTCACCTTTGCGTTGAAGGACCTCGCACGCGCGCACGGCCGCATCGTCGCCGACGGTTTTCCGGTGCTGCAGTCGCCACTGTGGCTGCCGCGTATGGTGAACCCGCCGAAGCTGGTCAATTTTTCGGCGGTGCTGGCGGCGGCCGGATGGCTGGACCCGGGCGGGCTGGCTGGACTGCTGTCGGCCTGGCGCGGGCTGTTCGACCTGCACCGCCCCGATCTGCTGGTGTGCGACCATGCGCCGACCGCGATGCTGGCGATGCGCGGCCGCGGCACGCCGATCGCGGCGATCGGCAACTGCTTTGAGATTCCGCCGCATCGCGACGTGTTTCCGGCGATGAACTACTGGGACAAGGGCGACGTTGCCCAGTGCGCACGCAGCGATGCGCTATTGCTGGCGCCGGTGAACCAGGCGCTGGCGCTGCTCGGCGACAGCGCCCTGCCGCGCCTGACCGAACTGTTCGGCGGTGTGCGCTGCATCGCCGCCAGCCTGCCGGAGCTGGCCCACTACCCCGAATACGACGAGCGCGTGCGGATGGTTGGCCCGAGCTATGTCGGCGACAGCGGCGTGGCGCCGCAGTGGCCGGCGGGCGACGGCGCGCGCGTATTCGTCTACCTGTCGCCCGAACACGCCGATTTCAATGCGCTGATGGAGGCGCTGCGGCAGTCCGGCATGCGCACGCTGGTGCATGCCAAAGGGCTGTCGCCGGACGCCGCGCGACGGCTCGGTGGGCCGTCCATCCGTTTCGAATCGGCGCCGGTGCAGATGGACCCGGCCGTGCGCGCAGCCGATCTGGTCGTTTCGCACGCCAGCATCGGCACCGTCAGCGCTGCGGCGCTTGCCGGGTGCCCGCAACTGGTGCTGCCCAACCACATGGAGCAGTACATGGTGGCGCGTCGCATCGTCGATGGCGGCTTCGGTCTGGCCGTGCCGCCGGGAAGCCGGAACACCGATTACCCGTCGCTGCTGCGTCGCCTGCTCGACGAACCGCGCTTCGCCGCTGCGGCACGCACGCTGGCACAGCGCCACGCCGGCGCCGACCCGACGAAGACCGGTGCCTGCATCGCCGACGAGCTTGAAGCGCTGCTGCGCTGAGCGGGAACCTCCTGCCGTGGGCGCGCTCTGCGCAACATGAATTCCGCGCTGCGCCGACTGCTGTTGCACCTGCCGCTGCTGGCCGTGCTGCCGGCCCGCGCGGACGAGGCCGCCTACGATCCGGTGCTGCCCGCTACACCGCGCGGCCTGCCGCGTGACCACGGTGCCCACCCCGGCCACCGCATCGAGTGGTGGTACATCACCGGCTGGCTGGAGCGCGATGCTGCGGCACCGGTCGGCTTCCAGCTCACCTTCTTCCGCGTGCGCCAGCCGGCGCACGACGCCAACCCGAGCCGTTTCGCGCCGCGCCAGCTGCTGTTCGCGCACGCTGCGGTGTCCGACCCTGCGCGTGCCCGCCTGCTGCACGCGCAGAGGATCGCGCGCGCCGGCTTCGGTCTGGCCGAGGCGTCGGCTGACGACCTCGACGTGCGCATCGATGGCTGGCATCTGGCGCGTCAGCCGGCGCCCGAGCGCCTGCTCGCACACATCGCCGCGGACGATTTCGACTACGCACTGACCTTCGCGCCGACGCAGCCGGTGCTGTGGCAGGGCGAGCAGGGGTTCAGCCGAAAGGGGCCTGATCCGGCGCACGCCAGCCACTATCTGAGCTGGCCGCAGCTGGAGGTGAGCGGACGCCTGCGCATCGCGGCGGCAGGCAGTGCGGTGCGCGGACGCGCCTGGCTCGATCACGAGTGGTCGAGCGCGCTGATGCCGGAGGGCGCGCAGGGCTGGGACTGGCTGGGCATCAATCTGGACGACGGCGGTGCGCTGATGGCCTTCCGCATGCGCGACGCCGACGGCCACGCGCTGTGGGCAGCAGCGACCGTGCGCGATGCGGCGGGCGATCGCCGCTATGCGCCGAATGAAGTGGGTTTCGCAGTCCGTCGCGTCTGGCGCAGCCCGCGCAGCGGCGGCGCCTATCCGGTCGAACTCGAGGTCAGCGTGGGGGGGCGCCGCTTCCTGGTGAAGCCGCTGTTCGACGACCAGGAACTGGACAGCCGCGCCAGCAGTGGCGCCATCTACTGGGAAGGCGCGGTGACCGTGTTCGAAGGCGCGCGCCGGGTCGGTCGCGGCTATCTGGAGCTGACCGGGTACGCGGCGGCGCTGAAGATCTGAAGCTCTGTCACTCGCCGCCACCGAGCTGCGAGTTGTAGAGGCCGGCGTACATGCCGCCGGCCGCCAGCAGGTCGGCATGCTTGCCGATCTCGGCGATGCGGCCGCGGTCCATCACGACGATGCGGTCGGCACGCTCGATGGTGGACAGCCGGTGCGCGATCACCAGCGTCGTGCGGTTCTTCATCAGCACTTCGAGCGCGGCCTGCACCTGGCGCTCGGATTCGGTGTCCAGCGCCGAGGTGGCCTCATCCAGTATGAGCACCGGCGCGTCCTTCAGCAGCGCGCGCGCGATCGCCAGCCGTTGCCGCTGGCCGCCCGACAGCTTGACGCCGTTCTCGCCGATCATCGTGTCGAAGCCTTCCGGCATCGCCTGGATGAAATCCAGCGCATACGCGGCGCGCGCCGCCGCCTCGATGTCGGCGCGGTCGGTGCCGCGCAGCGCGCCATAGGCGATGTTGGCCGCCACCGTGTCGTTGAACAGCACCACGTCCTGGCTTACCAGCGCCATATTGGCGCGCAGGCTGGCCAGCTTCACGTTCTGGATGTCGTGCCCGTCGAGCAGGATGCGGCCCGAGGTCGGCGTGTAGAAGCGGGCCAGCAGATGCGCCAGCGTGGTCTTGCCGGAGCCCGATGCGCCGACCAGCGCCACCGTCTCGCCCGGCGCGATCGACAGATCGAAGTGCTGCAGCACGCGCAGTTCGCGGCCGGGGTAGCCGAAGCCGAGCTGGTCGAAGTCGATGCGGCCGCGCGCACGCTCAAGCTCCACCGTGCCGCTGTCGCGTTCGGCCTGCTGGTCGATCAGCTGGAACACGCTTTCCGCCGCTGCCAGCCCGCGCTGCAGCGGCGCGTTCACGTCGGTCAGGCGCTTGAGCGGCGCCAGCAGCATCAGCATCGCGGTGACGAAACCCATGAAGCCGCCGACCGTGGTGCGATTGGCCGCCGAGTCGGCCAGCGCGACCGCGATGACGATGCCCAGCGCCACCGCGGTGAGCACCTGGGTCATCGGCGACACCAGCGAGGCGGCGACGATGTTGCGCATGTTCTGTCGGCGCTGCTTGCGGCAGGCGGCGTCGAAGCGGCCCATTTCGTAGTCCTGGCCGCCGAAGATCTTGACCACCTTGTGCGCCTCGATGGTCTCTTCCAGCGTGTGCGCGATGCTGCCCATCGCCGTCTGCGCACCGCGCGCCGATTCGCGGATGCGACGCGAACTGAGTCGCACGATGAGCGCGATCAGCGGCAGCATGCCGAGCACGATCAGCGTGAGCTTCCAGTTCAACCACAGCAGCCAGGCGAGCAGGCCGGCCACGGTGAGCGTATCGCGCACGAACACGGTGATCACGTTGGTCGCCGCCTGCGTCACGCCCTGCACGTCGTAGGCGACCTTGGAAATAAGCGCGCCGGACGAGTTGTTGTCGAAGAAGTCGGTCGGCAGTGCCAGCAGGCGGCCGAACATGGCGCGGCGCAGATCGAGCACCACGTTGTTGGCGGCCCAGGCGAAGGCGTAATCGGCGATGAAGCCGAACACGCCGCGCACGGCGAACAGCAGCACGATGGCGAGCGGGTAGAACCACACCGCCTGCGGGTCCTGCCCGCCGAAGCCGCCGTCGAGCAGCGACTTCATCAACGCCGGAAAGACCGGTTCCGCCGCCGCGGTCAGCGCCATGCAGACGATGGAGACGGCGAAGGCGATCCAGTAGGGGCGCACGTAGCCGAGCAGACGCATATACAGTGCGCGGCTGGAAACCTGGGGTGAATTCATGGCGGGCGTCGGGCGGAGAAGCGCGGATTATCCTTGATCCGGCGAGGCTCTGTTCATCCGGGCGTGCTCTGCACGCCGACGTCAGCGATTGAAGCTGCGCAGCTTGGGCCCGAGCGGGCCGATCGCCAGATGGGTGACGCGACCGAACTCGAACTCCAGATTGAGCCAGCGGCTGGGCGGCAGGCCGAGCAGGGTGCCGGTCAGCGCCCGCATCGGCCCGTTGTGCGCGACCACGACCAGCGCGCTGGCACCCGCGCGCTGCGCCTCAAAAGCGTCCCAGACGCGCGCTGCCATGTCCGCATACAGCTCGCCGCCGGGGGCGCGGAAGTCGATCAGCGTGCTGCCCCACACCTCGAAGCCTTCCGCCGGAATGTCGGCGAAGGGCTTCAGTTCCCAGTCACCGAAATCAAGCTCGCGCAGTCGCGCGTCCAGATGCACCGTCGGCGATACCGCTTCGGCCAGCAGACGGGCGCGCACAAGCGGGCTGCTGACGACGCGCGCGTCGGTTGGCAGCAGCGGCGCAAGCCGTGCGGCGCAGGCGGCGACGTCCTCGGCCACCGGCAGATCGGCGGCGCCGTAGCACAGGGCGGGATCGACGGCCGGCTTCGGATGACGGACCAGATACAGGTCCAGTGGATCAGTCAGACGGAACAGTTCGTTCATCGTGTTGCATTCATGCAATGACATCGGATTCGGCCATACGGCACCGGTGCCCCGTTTGGAACACAGTGTGGTGCACTCACGTCACTGTGCTGCGCCGCAAAAAATGATTACGTATTACGTCACAAACAAGCGCGTATGCGGGCTTGAAAGGTTTGTTGCGGTGCACTACATTGAACTCAACGACAGCTTTTTAACTTGCAAGGAGCATCACCATGAAAACCACTGCATTCCGCATCGCTCTCGCGACCAGTCTTGCGATCGCCACGCTTGGCGCATCGGCCGCCACCGAAGCTTCGGTGTCGTCCGCTGCCGTCGGACACCCCGAAGACTACAAGGTGTTCATCGACGCGCCCACTGGCTACGCGTTCGTGAAGACGCCGTCGCGCTGGGTGTTCACCCGCAAGGTGGACAGCGCCCGCGTCGCCGAATCGTCCGCCGAAAAGCGCGTCGAGAAGGCCGAAGCGACCCGCTGATCGACGTTCAGTGCCGTACCGGAAAAGCCACCCGCAAGGGTGGCTTTTTCATTTTGCGGTCTCGCCGCGACGCCAGCTGCCGTCCGCGCCCGATTCCAGCCTGATGCACGCACCCTGCGGACAGGCGATGTCCAGCCAGTCGTTCTGCGGCAGGCCGAGCAGCCGACCGGCCATCACCCGGAGCGGACCGCCGTGCGCGACCACGACGAGGTCGCCGCTCTCCGTCGCACCCCATTCCTCCCAGGCGGCCCACGCGCGCGCCGCCATGTCTGCCGCCGATTCGCCGCCCGGGATGCGGAAGCCCCACACGTCGGCCGACCAGAGGTCGATGTCGGCGCGCGGCAGCGTGTCGTAGCGCCTCATTTCCCATTCGCCGAAATCCATCTCCTGCAGGCGGTGGTCGAAGGTCACCGTGTCCGACAGCGCCCGCGCCAGCTCGGCGCAGCGGCGCAGAGGACTGCTCAGGATCGTCACACCGACCGGCAACTCGCCACGCAGCGTCGCCGCGGCAGCGGCAACCGGCGCTGCCAGCGCCACGTCGGACCGCCCGTAACAGATGCCACGTTCCACTGCGACCGGCGGATGCCGCACCAGCCAGAGTCGGCGCGCGCTCACGGCCGCTTCAGCGCCAGCGGAAGCCCGGCGGTGACCAGCGTCACCCGCGGACAGACACGGGCCAGCGCCTGATGCAGCCGGCCGGCTTCATCGACGAACACGCGCGACAGCCGCCCCATCGGCACGACGCCGCTGCCGACCTCGTTCGATACCAGCGCGATCCGGCCGGGCAGCGTCGGCAGCGCGTCGACCAGCGCCGCGCGCTCGCGCACGAACAATCCGGGCAGCGCTGCGCCCGGCGCGTCGTCCATATCCATCAGCAGGTTGGACAACCAAAGCGTCAGGCAGTCGACGACGATGAACCGGTCTGCCGCGGCGGCTTCGCGCAGCGCTGCCGCCAGGTGCAGCGGCGCTTCGACCACCGGCCAGTGCGCCGGCCGGTTGGCGCGATGGCGCTCGATGCGCGTCGCCATCTCACCGTCGTGCGCCTGCGCCGTGACCACCACGGTGACGGCCAGACCGCTTTCGGCGGCCTGCGCTTCGGCATAGGCACTCTTGCCGCTGCGGGCGCCGCCCAGAATCAGTTCGTGCACTGCGTATCGCTCCATTACTTGCTGGCCGAAGATTGTAGGTCGGCCGCGTGGCGGGCGCTGCGCTGTCTTGACCGGCCCGGCGGCCCCCACCTATAGTTCGCCGATGGATCATGACATCAACCAGCTTGGCGACCGGCTCGACATCCTGCTCGGTCGCTTCCGCGCGCTGCATGACGAAAACATCGTCCTGCGCAACCGCGTCGCGGCGCTCGAAGGCGAGAACAAGGTGCTCGGCGACAAGGTCGCCGCAGCGCGTGAAAAGGTGAGCGGTCTGCTCGAAAGGCTGCCTCAGGAATGAGCGAATCGAATCTCGTCGAAATCACCATACTCGGCCGCGAGTATCGGGTGCAGTGCCGCGAGGGCGAACGCGATGCGCTGAACGCATCGGTCGAACTGGTCGAACGGCGCATGCGCGATCTTGCCGAGGCCACGCGTGCCTCCGGCGAGCGCCTCGCCGTCATGTGTGCGCTCAACCTGGCACACGAAATTTTTCAGATGCAGGCGACGGGCGGTGTTGATTTGGTACCGCTGCGGCGTAGAATCAACGCCATGCAGTCGCGTATCGACGAAGCGCTTTCCGCACAGGAAAAGCTCTTCTAGAGGCGGTTGCAGCAAGGTGAAAGACCTTGCGTATCAATCCCCTGCGGTGTTCGCCAAGGTCATAGATTCCTTGAACCAATGTCTCATTGGCATAAGGTCGCGAACCATGGACGCCGCTGTTGTGCGCACCTCCCGGGGATGCGCCTGATGCGGCAGGGACGCGGCCGCTCTGAACCCTCGGTTCAGGATGCCGGCCTAGCGACATGCGCGGGGGTCCCCTACAAAGCGGTACCGTAGAGTGTTGCAAGCCCGACGCCCACTACCCCGGGTACGGGCCGGTCACCAGAAGTGGCCTCCCTCCTCCGGCCGCGGCCATACAAGCCGCGGTCTTTGCTGTGTAACGCATCTGTTACACATTGCTCCGTCGTAGAGATCTGCTGCGTCAGCTTTGCTGTGCGCGGCTGTTTTGCGGCAGCGCGTCTTGAACACCCGTTCGATCTGGGAAAGACTCAGCTGCCGTTCGTCCCGTGTGTCCATACGACGCACGTGGCTCCGTCGCGGAAGCGGATGCACCCATCCATTCCTTTGTTTCCTGAGTTTTTCGGAGTTCGTATGTCCGGTATTTCCACGCTTGCCGAGCTGTTTTCCACCGGTGCCGATTCGGCAGTGGCGCTGTCCGCGCCCGCGCGCACCGATCTGAGCTTCGGCAATCTGCGCGCACTGATGACGCGCACCGTCGCACGTCTGAATGAACTGGGTGTGGGTCGCAACGACCGCGTCGCCATCGTCCTGCCGAACGGCCCGGACATGGCCAGCGCCTTCATCAGCATTGCTTCCGGTGCCACCGCTGCGCCGCTGAATCCGGGCTACCGCGCCGAGGAATTCGAGTTCTACCTGTCCGACCTGAATGCGAAGGCTCTGGTCGTCGAGCGCGGCAGCGTGTCGCCGGCGATCGAGGTGGCGAAGAAGCTGGGCGTGCGCGTGATCGATCTGGTGGCGAACGAAGCCGCCGGCGATTTCTCGCTCGAGCCGCGTGAAGCCGCGGCCGTCGCCCCGGCCGCCAACGGCGGCGCCGCGCAGGCGGACGACGTCGCACTGGTGCTCCATACCTCGGGTACGACCTCGCGTCCGAAGATCGTTCCGCTGACCCAGCGCAACGTATCCGCTTCGGCGCAGAACATCCGTGCCACGCTGGCCTTCACCGAGAAGGACCGTGGCCTGAACATCATGCCGCTGTTCCATATTCACGGCCTGATCGCCGGCATCATGGCGCCGCTGTCGGCCGGTTCGTCGGTGTTCTGCACGCCGGGCTTCGATGCCCTGAAGTTCTTCTCGCTGATGGATGAAGCACACCCGACCTGGTACACGGCGGTGCCGACCATGCATCAGGCCATCCTGTCGCGCGCTTCGCGCAACAAGGAAATCATCGAACGCAACCCGCTGCGCTTCATGCGCTCGTCGTCGTCGTCGATCCCGCCGCAGGTCATCCGCGAGCTGGAGGAGACCTTCGGCGCTCCGCTGATCGAGGCCTACGGCATGACCGAAGCGTCGCACCAGATGGCGTCCAACCCGCTGCCGCCGCGCGCCCGCAAGCCGGGTTCTGTCGGTCTGGCCGCCGGCCCGGAAGTCGAGATCATGGACGACGACGGCAACATCCTGCCGGCCGGCGAAATCGGCGAAATCGTCATCCGCGGTGCCAACGTCACGCCGGGTTACGAGAACAACGAAAAGGCCAACAAGGAAGGCTTCACCAACGGCTGGTTCCGCACCGGCGATCAGGGCAGCAAGGACGCCGAGGGCTATCTGTCGCTGACCGGCCGCCTGAAGGAAATCATCAACCGCGGCGGCGAGAAGATTTCGCCGCGCGAAGTCGACGAAGTGCTGATGGATCACCCCGCCGTGGCGCAGGTCGTCACCTTCGGCATCCCCCACCCCAAGCTGGGCGAGGAAGTGGGTGCCGTGGTCGTGCTGCGTGAGGGTCAGCAGGCCACCGACAAGGAAATCACTGCCTTCGCCGCCACGCGACTGGCCGACTTCAAGGTTCCGCGCAAGATCCTGTTCATGGATGAAATCCCCAAGGGTGCGACCGGCAAGCTGCAACGCATCGGTCTCGCCCAGAAGCTGGGTCTGGGTGGCTGAGCCATCCCCTTCCGCGCACTACCGCATCAACAATAAAGGAGACTTGCACATGACCAAACTCGGAAAGTGGGCCGGCCGCGCCCTCGTGACCGCCATCGCGACCATCGGTCTGACCGGCGCCGCGCATGCATGGGAACCGACCAAGCCGGTCGAGTTCGTCGTGCCGGCCGGTACCGGTGGCGGCGCCGACCAGATGGCCCGCTTCATCCAGGGCATCGTCGCCAAGAACAAGCTGATGGCCCAACCGCTGGTTGTCGTGAACAAGTCGGGCGGCGCAGGCGCGGAAGGTTTCCTCGAAGTGAAGGGCGCCAAGGGCGACCCGCACAAGATCATCATCACCCTGTCGAACCTGTTCACCACGCCGCTGGCGACCGGTGTCCCGTTCAACTGGCGTGACCTGACCCCGGGCGCGATGCTGGCGCTCGACCAGTTCGTGCTGTGGGTGAACGCCGATGCGCCGTACAAGACGGCCAAGGAGTACATCGACGACATCAAGGCCAAGCCCGCCAACACCTTCAAGATGGCCGGTACCGGGTCGAAGCAGGAAGACCAGATCATCACCGCGATGATCGACAAGGCGACCGGCAAGAAGATGACCTACGTGCCGTTCAAGGGCGGTGGCGACGTGGCGGTGCAACTGGTCGGCGGTCACGTCAATTCGACGGTGAACAACCCGATCGAGGCGGAAGCCCACTGGCGTGGCGGCAAGCTGCGTCCGCTGTGCATCATGGACAGTGAAAAGCTGCCGTACAACGAGAAGGTGACCGCGACCCAGGCCTGGGGCGACATCCCGACCTGCAAAAGCGCCGGCGTACCGATCGAGTACCTGATGCTGCGCGGCGTGTTCCTGGCGCCGGGTGTCACGCAGGAACAGGTCGACTTCTACGTCAATCTGTTCAAGAAGGTGCGCGAGACGCCGGAGTGGGCCGACTTCATGAAGAAGGGCGCGTTCAAGCAGACCTTCATGAGCGGCAAGGAATTTGCCGACTGGGTCGGCAAGTCGGAAGCGATGCACTACGGCCTGATGAAGGACGCAGGCTTCCTGGCCAAGTAATCAGCCTGTAGCAGTGTGCGAATACGGGCGGGTCATCCCGCCCGTATTCGTTTCGATGTGCCGCGAAGATGTTCACTTCCTGTTTTTAGTTTCTGGAGATTCATGATGGAGCGATCCGAGGACGCCGCTGAAGCCGGCATGTCCAACCGCTGGCCGGAAATCCTGGTCGCGCTCTTCCTGTTCGCCATCGGCATCATCGTGGTGAACGACAGCATCCGAGTCGGCATCGGCTGGGAAGAGGGTGAGGGCCCGCGCGCCGGCTACTTCCCCTTCTACATCGGCTGCATCCTGCTCATATCCAGCGGCTGGATCCTGTTCGGCGCACTGACACGCTTCAAGAAGGCACAGCCGCAGTTCGCGTCCTGGGTCGAGCTGAAGTCGGTGATGCAGATGCTGGTGCCGCTCACCATCTACATCGTGGCTGTCGTCTATCTCGGCATCTACGTGTCGTCGCTGGTGCTGATCGCCTTCTTCATGAAGGTGCACGGCAAGTTCGGCCTCATTGCCACCACCCTGACCGCAGTCGGCGTGCCGCTCGCAGCCTTCATGCTGTTCGAGCGCTGGTTCCTCGTGCCGCTGCCCAAAGGTCCGATCGAGCTGATGCTCGGTTTCTGACATAACGCGAAATTCCCGAGACCGAGATGGAAGAACTCAACAACCTCATGCACGGGTTCAGCGTCGCGCTGACCCTGCCCAATCTGGGCTTCATGGTGCTCGGCATCACGCTGGGCATCCTGATCGGCGTGCTGCCGGGCCTAGGCGGTGCCAACGGCATCGCCATCCTGCTGCCGCTGACCTTTTCGATGGACCAGACCTCGGCCATCATCATGCTGTCCTGCATCTACTGGGGCGCGCTGTTCGGCGGGGCGATCACGTCGATCCTGTTCAACATTCCGGGCGAACCGTGGTCGGTGGCCACCACCTTCGACGGCTTTCCGCTGGCGCAGCAGGGCCGGGCCGGTGCCGCACTGACGGCGGCGTTCACCTCGTCCTTCGTCGGCGCCTTCTTCGCCGTGCTGCTGATCACCTTCCTCGCCCCGCTGGTGGCGAAGTTCGCGCTGAAGTTCGGGGCGGCGGAAATGTTCGCGGTGCAGATGCTCACCTTCTGCTCCTTCGTCGGCATGAGCAAGGAGCCGCCGGCCAAGACGCTGGCCGTGATGGCGCTCGGCTTCGCGCTGGCGGCGGTCGGCATGGACACGGTGACCGGCACGCTGCGCATGACCTTCGGCACCACCGAACTGCTGAAGGGCTTCGACTTCCTGATCGCGGTGATCGGTCTGTTCGGCATCGGAGAAATCCTGCTGACGATGGAAGAAGGCCTGGCCTTCAAGGGCAAGAGCGCGAAGATCCAGCTCAACGTCGTGCTGCAGACCTGGAAGGAACTGCTGCGCTACTGGAAGACCTCGATCCGCTCGGTGCTGGTGGGCTGCTGGATGGGCGTCACCCCGGGTGGCGCGACGCCGGCCTCCTTCATGGCCTATGGCCTGGCCCGTCGAGGTGCCAAGGACAAGGATTCCTTCGGCAAGGGCAATATCGAAGGCGTGGTGGCGCCGGAAACCGCGGCGCACGCCGCCGGTACCTCGGCGCTGCTGCCGATGCTGACGCTGGGCATTCCCGGTTCGCCGACCGCCGCCGTGCTGCTGGGCGGCCTGCTGATCTGGGGTCTGCAGCCCGGTCCGCTGCTGTTCACCGAGAAGCCGGACTTCGTCTGGGGCCTGATCGCGTCGATGTACCTCGGCAACATCGTCGGCCTCATCGTCGTGCTGACCACGGTGCCCTGGTGGGCGGCCATCCTGCGCATCCCGTTCTCGGTGATCGGCCCGGTCATCATCGTGATCTGCGCGATCGGTGCCTACACGGTACACAGCTCCATCTTCGACGTGGTGATGATGCTGGTGTTCGGCGTGTTCGGTTACCTGTTCAAGAAGCTGCGTTACCCGCTCGCACCGCTGGTGCTTGCGCTGGTGCTCGGCGACATGGCCGAATCGAGCTTCCGCCAGTCCATGCTGCTGTCGCAGGGCAGTCTCGACATCTTCTGGGCCAACCCGCTGGTGGCCGGTCTGATGCTGCTGTCCTTCACCATGCTGCTGTGGCCCATCGTGCCGGCGCTGAAGCACTATCTGCGCGGCCGTGCGTGACATGAACTGATTCCGTCCGCCACACGACGGCGGCACGGAATGACGGCGGGCCGGTGCGCAAGCGCCGTCCCGCCGCGCCATTGAGGGAGATGAAAAGATGAAGATCGCAGTCGTTGGCGCAGGCGCCATCGGTGGTTACCTGGCGGTGAAGCTGTCGCGCGCCGGCAATGAAGTGACCTGCATCGCGCGCGGCCCCAATCTAGCCGCCATCCAGGCGAAAGGCATGTCGCTCATCCTGGAGGACGGCACCGTCGAGGACGCGCCGAACATCCGTGGCGTGCAGAAGATGAGTGATGCCGGCGTGCAGGACGTCATCCTGCTGACGCTGAAGGCGCATCAGGTGAAGGACGTGGCGGCCGACATGCGCGCGCTGTTCGGTCCGGACACCCTGGTGGTGACCATGCAGAACGGCATCCCCTGGTGGTATTTCCACAAGCTGGGCGGCGACTACGAAGGTACGCCGGTCACCTCGGTCGATCCGGACGGCATCGTTGCCGCCAATATCGAGGTCGAGCGCGTGATCGGCTCGGTCGTCTATCCGGCTTCGGAGCTGGTCGAGCCGGGCGTGATCAAGCTGATCGAGGGCAACCGTTTCACGCTGGGCGAGCTCGACGGTTCGCGTTCGCCGCGCATCGAGGCGCTGTCGCAGGCCATGATCGCCGCCGGCTTCAAGTCGCCGGTGTCGAAGGACATCCGCTCGGAAATGTGGGTGAAGCTGTGGGGCAATCTGAGCTTCAATCCGATTTCGGCGCTGACCCACGCCACGCTGGAAGACATCTGCCGCTTCCCGCTGACACGCGAACTGGCCGCCAACATGATGCGCGAGGCGCAGGCGGTCGGCGAAAAGCTGGGCGTGGAATTCAAGATCGGCCTCGACAAGCGCATCGCCGGCGCCGAAGCGGTCGGCGCCCACAAGACCTCGATGCTGCAGGACGTCGAAGCCGGTCGTCCGCTGGAGTTCGAGGCGCTGGTCGGTTCGGTGCGCGAACTGGGCCGCATCACCGGCATCCCGACGCCGAACATCGACGCGGTCTATGCGCTGGTATCGCTGCTGGCGCGCACGCTGTCGGACAAGAAGGGCAAGCTGGCCATCGCCGGCTGATCGTTGCCGACTGTAAGACACAGCGGGGCGCCTTCGGGCGCCCCGTTTTGTTTTTGCGCCACGCCACTTTTGCGGCAACGGCGCGTGCTGTGTTCAGATAGCGCCTTTTGCGCTGCACCATGATGCTGATACCGGACTTCTTCCCCAGCTTCGACTTCGTCCTCGCCTGTCTCGCGCTCGGTGCCGTTGCCGGCTTCTTCGCCGGCATGCTGGGCATCGGCGGCGGCACGTTGCTGGTGCCGATACTGGTGATGCTTTTCGAACAGCAGCAGGTGACGGCGGACCACATCCTGCATCTGGCGCTGGGCACCTCGATGGCTGCCATTGTCGTGTCCGCCTTCGTCAGCCTGCGCACCCATCACGCACATGGCGCGGTCGACTGGCCGGTGGTCCGGCTGATGACGGTGGGCGTGCTGCTCGGTACCGCGCTCGGCACCTTCATCGCGCGTCTCGTCTCGACGCAGACGCTGTCGGTGTTCTTTGCGGTATTCATCGCCTACATCGCGATCAACATGCTGGTCGGACTGAAGCCCAAGCCGTCGCGCCAGCTGCCGGGGCCGGCCGGCCTCATTGCCGTAGGGGGCGGCATCGGCACCATATCTGCGCTGGTGGCGGTCGGTGGCGGTGCGATGACGGTGCCCTTCCTGACCTGGTGCAACCGCGACATCCGCAACGCCATCGGCACCTCGGCCGCGCTGGGCCTGCCGATCGCGCTCGGCGGCACGGTCGGCTACGTCGTCAATGGCTGGGGGGTGCAGGGCATGCCGGCGCAGGTGCTGGGCTATGTGCACCTGCCGGCGCTGGCGGCCATCCTGTGCACCAGCGTGTTCACCACGCCCTGGGGTGCGCGCGCCGCTCACCGTCTGCCGGCCACCTTGCTCAAGCGTGTGTTCGCGACGCTGCTGGTCGTGCTGTGCGCGCGCATGCTGTGGAAGCTGTGGGCGGCCTGAGCCGCCACTTCACGGACGGTGGCGTGCCGCCGACAGCCGTTCGACCGCAGTCTGCTGGTCGCCTGCGCGAGCCTCTGCGCTCATCGCGGTGAAGCTCACCGTCAGTTCGCCGACGCGCAGCATGCCCTGGCGCAGCCGGGTATAGGGCTCCGGCGTGATGCTGCCGCCGGCGTCGAAATAGAAGCCGGTCGCCGTCGCCTGCAGCGGCGCCGCCGCGGCGCCCACCGTTTCGGCGGTGCGGCGGACGCGGGCGCGGATTTCGTCCGGCGTGGCCGGTGGTTTGCGGTCGGCAGCCTTCCACACCGCGGTCACCACCCACTGCGCCTGACCGTCCGGTGCGGCGACGGTCACCGTGGGCGGCATGCGCGCGTCGTGCCGGCTGATGTCCACCGCCCAGTCCTCGGGCACGTCGAATTCCAGCGTGCCGGCCTCGGCACAGGGCACGGTGACGATGCGGTCCACCGCTTCGGCGCAGGTGCCGGCCACCATCATTGCAAGGCCGAAGGCGAACAGGCGCAGCTGCATGGCAAGTCCTTCAGATCAGGAACAGGGTGGCCAGCCCGAGGAAGATGAAGAAGCCGCCGGAATCGGTCACCGCGGTGATCAGGACCGACGAGCCCACCGCCGGGTCGCGCCCGTAGCGCGCCAGCAGCATCGGTACCGATACACCGACAAAGGCGGCGAGCAGAAGGTTCAGCGTCATCGCGCCGGTCATCACCATGCCCAGCGCCCACGAATCGTACAGCCACCAGGCGAGCAGGCCGAGCAGGCCGCCCCAGACGATGCCATTGATCAGCGACACGCCCATTTCCTTGCGGTAGAGGCGACGCGCGGCCTCCGGCTGCAGCTGACCGAGCGCGATCGCGCGCACGATCATCGTGATGGTCTGATTGCCCGAGTTGCCGCCGATGCCGGCGACGATGGGCATCAGCGCAGCCAGCGCCACCAGCTTCTCGATCGAGCCTTCGAAGGCACCGATCACGCGCGAGGCGAAGAAGGCGGTGACCAGATTGATCGCCAGCCAGGCCCAGCGGTTCTTCACCGAATCCATGATCGGGGCGAAGATGTCCTCTTCCTCGCGCAGACCGGCGTGCGCCAGCAGTTCCTCTTCCGACTGTTCGCGGATGAAGTCCATCACCTCGTTCACGGTGAGCCGGCCGATCAGCTGGTCGTGGTGATCGACCACCGGCGCCGACACCAGGTCGTAACGCTCGAAGGCCTGGGCGGCTGATTCGGCGCTGTCCGAGGCGCGCAGCACCAGCGGATGGTCGTGCATCACGCTGGCCACGTCGACGTCGACGTCGTTCACCAGCAGCGTGTTCAGCGACAGCGAGCCACGCAGCTTGTCATCGCGGTCGATGACGAAGATCTGGTCGGTGTGGTCCGGCAGTTCGTCGAACAGGCGCAGGTAGCGCAGCACCACCTCCAGTGTCACGTCCTCGCGCACCGTGACCATGTCGAAATCCATCAGCGCGCCGACCGAATCCTCCGGGTAGGACATCGCCGCTCGCAGCTGTTCGCGCTCCTCGTGGTCGAGCGAGCTGAACACGTCCTGCATGACTTCGGTCGGCAGGTCGGGCGCGAGGTCGGCCAGTTCGTCGGCGTCGAGCTGTTCGACCGCGGCGACCAGCTCCTTCGGCTCCATCGCGTCGATCAGCGTTTCGCGGACCGCGTCGGACACTTCGAGCAGGATTTCGCCATCGCGCTCGGCACGCACAAGGTCCCACACCAGCAGGCGGTCGTCCGGCGGCAGCGCCTCCAGGATGTAGGCGATGTCGGCCGGGTGCATCGCGTCGAGCTTCTTGGTCAGCTCGTTGTGATGCTGCTTGGCCACCAGCGTCTCGACCAGTTCGTGACGCGGCATCTCCTGCCGATGCACCAGGCTTTCGACCCGCTTCTGGCGGTCGAGCAGCGTCCTCACCTCTTGCAGGCGCTCTTGCATCGCGTCGTGGTGAAGGATTTCGTCGGCGTCGGCCACGTGCAGCACATCCGGGTCGGGCCTGCCGGGCGGCGGGCTGGCAGGCGATTGTAGCCGCCCCCGGTTACCGGCCCGAGGCTTTTTGCCGCGATGCGACAGCGGCTGCGCGCTTTCAACGATAATCACGGGCCGTATCCCTGCCGACCCGTTTCATGAATGTTCTTTTCGAAGAGGACGGCCATTTCCGCGCCGGCTCCGTGATGACCGACAGCGTGTCCTCGCTGCAGGTCGAACTGCCGAGCGGCAAGCGCTCCAAGGTGAAGGCGGCCAACGTGCTGCTGCGTTTCGCCAGCCCCGAGCCGTCCGCGCTGCTGGCGGCAGCCGAGACGCAGGCGGCCGATCTCGACGCGCCGTTTCTGTGGGAAGTCTGTGGCGACGACGAGTTCGCCTTCGAGGAACTGGCCCGCGAATACCACGGCGCCGCGCCGGACGCGGTGCAGTCGACCGCCATCCTGCTGTGCCTGCATGCCGCCCCGATCTACTTTCATCGCAAGGGCCGCGGCCGCTTCCGCAAGGCGCCGCCGGACATCCTGAAGGCCGCGCTCGCCGGGCTGGAAAAGAAGCGGCTGCAGCAGGAGCAGATCGAGCACTGGAGCGCCGAACTGCAGGCCGGGCGCACGCCGCCCGAGATTGCCGCCTGCGCGACGCAGATCCTGTACAAGCCCGACCGCAATCGCCTCGAAACCAAGGCGGTCGAAGCCGCCGCCGCGGCTGCCGGCCTGTCAGTGGTGGCGCTGATGGCGAAGGCCGGCGCTTTTGCGTCCAGCCATGACTATCACCTCGGCCGCTTCCTCTTCGAGTACTTCCCGAAGGGCACCGATTTCCCGACGCACGAGGTGCCGCCGGTCGGTGAACTGCCGGACGCAGGCGTGCGCGCCTTCTCGATCGACGACGCCACCACGACCGAAATCGACGACGCCTTTTCGGTGCGTCCGAAAGCGGGCGGCGGCTGGCGCATTGGTATACATATTGCGGCGCCGTCGCTGGCGATACAGCCCGGCAGCGCGCTGGCCGACATCGCGCGCAGCCGTCTGTCCACCGTCTATTTCCCCGGCCGCAAGATCACCATGCTGCCGGACGAGGCGGTCGATGCCTATACGCTGGCTGCCGGGCGCGACTGTCCGGCGCTGTCGCTCTACCTCGATGTCGAGACCGACCTGCGGGTGACGGCGAAGCAGACCCGCATCGAACGCGTTGCCGTGGTCGCCAACCTGCGTCATCACGAGATCGAGCCGCTGTTCAACGACGACACGCTGACCGCCGGTGAACTGCCGGACTTCGAGTGGCGCGACGAACTGCTGCTGCTGTGGCGTCTGGCCGAAGTGCTCGAAGCCGGTCGCGGCAAGCCGTCGGCCAATGGCGGCCAGATGGATTTCAACTTCTACGTCGATTGGGAACAGACGACCGAAGACGGCGAAGGCCGCGTCGACATCCTGCGCCGTGCGCGCGGCAGCCCGCTGGACAAGCTGGTGGCCGAACTGATGATCGTCGCCAACAACACCTGGGGCGCCGATCTGCGTGACGCCGGCATTCCGGCGCTGTACCGCGCCCAGGGCGCCGGCAAGGTGCGCATGACCACGGTGGCCGCGCCGCACGAAGGTCTGGGCGTCGATTGCTACGCCTGGTCGACCTCGCCGCTGCGCCGCTATGTCGATCTGGTGAACCAGTGGCAGATGATCACGCTGCTGCGCGGCGAGCCGCCGGTGTTCCCGCCGAAATCGGAGGCGCTGCTGTCGGCGCTGCGCGACTTCGAACTGGTGTATGCCGCCTACGCCGACTTCCAGCGCGCGATGGAGCGCTACTGGTGCCTGCGCTGGCTGCGCCAGCGCGCAGCGGCTGGCGACACCTCGCCGCTGTCGGCCATCGTGCTGCGCGAATCGCTGGTGCGGCTCGAGCAGATTCCGCTGGTACTGCGCTGCCCCAGCCTGCCGGCACGCGATCCGCGTTCGCGGGTCGAGGTCGAGGTGGAGCACATCCACCTGCTCGACAACGACGCGCGCGCTCGCTGGGTCGGCGATCTGGCAGCGCTGACCGGCGCCGCCGCGGTGTCGGAGGAAGAACTGGCGGAGGAAATCGCCGAAGCCGAGCTGCCGCCGGAAACACCGCCCGCCGACGCGCCGGTGCCCGAACTGCCGGTGACTCCGCCGGAGAGCGGGGAGGCGGACTGAATGGGGTCGCAGAAAACGAAAAAGCCGGCGTGAGCCGGCTTTTTCGTGGGTGAGCGCTTGGGTCAGCGCGCCATGCGGCGGCGGGTAGCCAGCGAGATCAGGCCGAGGCCGGCCAGCATCAGCGTGTAGGTTTCGGGTTCCGGCACCGGGGCCGCAACAAAGCCTACTTCCAGCCTGCCCTGACCGACGCTGGACACCACGGCATTCGCGCTGGCGCTGAGCGTCAGTGTCAGTCCGGACACCACCAGCGACGAGAAGCTGCCGAGCGGTGCGCTGCCTCCCAGGCTGTAGTAGCCGCTGCGCGCCTGCGGGCCGCCGAGCTGTTCGGTACGGTCGAGAAGTTCGTAGAAGGGCAGCAGCGGGCTGCCGTCGATGGACACAGCGCCGGCCAGCCACGCGCCGCTCTCGCCATTGCCGATCTCGGTGTAGCCCAGATTGCCGATGAAGCCGCTGAGGTCACCGCTCAACGTGTAACCGCTGTTGGCCGTAAGGGTGAAGCTGGGCAGTGCGAACTCGATGGTGGCGTCGTTGGCGACCAGTGAAGTCGACAGTGTCCAGCCGAAGCCCAGACTTCCGCCGCTGCCGCCCGAGTTGAAGGAAATGCCGCCCAGTAACGTCGAGTTGTCGAAGGTGACCGAGTACTCGGTGAAATGTACGGTTTCGAGTGCGGCGGATGCCGGCAGTGCGAAGGCGCCCAGTGCTGCGGCGAAGACAAGAGCTTTCATTGCAATCCTCAGTCGGTATCGAAAGACGTCATCGAATTGCAATAACCGTGCCGAACTGCCGTGCATGGCATCCAGCCGCCCTTTGTGCAGCGCTGCCCGCGGGTGACGACAGGCTGATGTAAGAAGGGCCGACAGTGCTGGGTGATCAGCGCGGTGTGCCGACCGGCGGGTCGTAGCGGCGTCGCAGCGGCGGCGAACGCTTGCGCCAGATGCGCAGGAAGGACTTGAACTTCTGTCGTGGCGTCAGCGAATCGTCGGACACCGCGTCGAAGAACTCAGACAGTGCGCTCGACTTCTTCAGTGTGTAGAAGGTGAGCAGCAGCGTCGGCACGGCGACCATCAGGACGGCGCCGATCTTGCCGATCAACGTGGCGGGCGGGCCGTCGAAAATGTTCATGCCGAGGAAGCCGGTGACGATGGTGCCGACCAAACCGAAAATGGTCACCACCGTCAGGCGGAGCAGCGTTTCGTTCTGGCGACGGCTGTCGTCCGCTTCCAGGTAGTTGTCCATGTCGAGGATTTCGGCGCGCAGTTCGTTGTACAGCGCGTCGTTGCCAAGGTTGCGGGACCACATGTCGAACAGGTCCTTGGCCATCGACTGTTTCGATACTTCTCCAAACCAGTAGCGGTGGTTGAAGCGCAGGAAGATTTCCATCGTCTGGCGGATGCTGCGCTTGAAGCGACGGCGCGAGTCGGCCTCGTCTGCGTCGAGCAGGCTCACTGCGACCACCAGGCGATCCATCAGCATCAGCAGCGAAGCGCGGTGGAAGTGGGCGATCAGGCCGATCAGGAAGTACTGGTGACGGAACTCGGCCAGCAGGCCGTTCTGCGGATCGGAATAGCCGCTCAGTCCGTGCATGCCCACCATCACCATCGACGGCCCGGTGCAGATGACGCGCGTGCTCGCGTTCTCGCTGCGCCGGCCGGGCACCCAGAAGCGGTCGTAGCAGGACGTGCGTTCGAACTCCGACATCACCTCTTCCGAGTAGGGCAGCGGCCGGCCGTCGTCCGGCTGCGTCGCCTGGCCCAGCCGGACGAAGTCCTCGCGCGTCAGTGCGAACGGATCGTCGAAGGACAGGAAGGTCATCTTCGGCTGGCGGTGATATTCGAGCTGGCGGTAGCGGATGTCGCCATCGGCTTCCGAGTGGTGCAGCACCATCGGGCTGAGCAGGTATTCCCAGTGGCGGCCGATGGCCGACGCGCGGTGTTCCCACACGTGGCGGAGATAGCGCTCGCGATCGCCGTAGTCGGATTCGGCCAGCACCTGGCCGTCGCGGCCCAGCCACTGCACGCTGCGCATGCACTGTGCGGCGCGACCGTCCTCGCTCCACTTTGCAGGAAAGGCGCGGCCGAAACGGAACAGCAGTTCCTGCACGCGCGGCAGCGGCAGGTCGTCGGCATACACCTCCAGCACCAGCAGCACCACATCAACGTCATAGAAGAAATAGAGGTCGATGTGCTGCACCGTCAGGTCCAGCGTGCTGCCGTCCTCGCAACCGAGGCGGACGGCGGCGATGTCGTGCCGGCGGAACACGCGGATCGGCGATTCGCCGTAGCCGCGCAAGGTCGCGCTGGAGCGCCCCTGGCCGTAGAGGAAGCGCTGCACATGCGGCAGGAAGGTGACGAACTCGCGGTAATGGCGCTCGTGGAAGTCGGTCGGCGCGCCGGTGAATTCGTCGCGCTGTTCGCGCCACGGATTGTTTTCGGTAATCGCCGCCAGCGCCTCGGAATGCCGCTGCACCTGGTCACCGGCGCGCATCGGCATCAGCCGCAGCGGCCACATCAGGATCTGGCGGAAGTGGCGGGCAACGGGTGGGGTGGATGCACTCATGACGATGGCGCCGGTTGCGGGGTGGCCGAGTTTAGCGCCGCGCTCAGCGCAGCGGGCGCCGCAGTTCAGGCGGCAGCGCGCGGCGGTCCTTCACCACGGTCAGTGTCAGTCCGGCGCGCTCGACGCGTGCGATCTCGTCGCCGCGCAGTACTTCGTCGCAGCGCATGTGCGTGGTCGAGATGAAGAAGTCCGCCCGCACCCAGTCGCGGGTGACGACGTAGCGCTCCGTCGGCAGCCAGGCCTGTGCCTGCAGCGATTCGGCGCACACCGCCACCTGCCACGGTTCGGCCGGCGCCGGTTCGGCGTCGATGCGCGCGCGAAGCAGCGCCGCCGCCTCGCGCACGCCGTCCGACCAGTAGTCGGTTTCCCAGCGGTCCGGCGCACCGGCGAAGCCGCCGGCCAGCCTGTTGTAGTTCACATAGTGATAGGGGGCGAGTCGCGCCATGTCGTACAGCGGCACGGCGACGCCGGCCGCGCACAGCAGCGTGAATGCGGCGGTCGTGGCCGGTCGCGCACGCGACCAGCGCCCGGCGGCACACAGGCCGGCGGCCGACATCACCGCCAGCGGCGGCAGCAGGAAGGTGAAGTGGCGGATGCCGTTGTACAGCGTCGGCCGGGTCGCCAGTGCGAGGGCCAGCGGCAGCAGTGCGGCCAGCAGCACCGGCAACCAGCGCAGCCAGTCGATGCGTCGCCCGGCGTTCAGCGCGCCAGCGGCGGCGAGCAGCAGACCGGCCAGCGCCAGTTCGGGCAGGCGGGCGGCGAGGTAGAGCGGCAGGTAGTGACGCGGCACCTCGCCGATCTTCATCACCTCGCCATCGAGCACCGTGTACAGGTCGAAGGTGAAGTGCGAGAAGGTGGTGAGCGCCTTGAACAGATTGCCCGGCGCCTGCACCGACCACGGCCAGCACAGCGCCATCAGCGCCAGTGCGACCGGCACGGCAGGCAGCAGGCTGGCGATCGAGCGCAGCAGATGAGCCGCCCGCGTGCGCAGGTCGCCCGCTGACAGTGCGCTGACCGCGACCACGGTCAGGCCCAGCGCCATTACCGCGAACACGGCGCCGACGCGCAGCCCGAACGCACAACCGATGGCCGCACCCAGTTGCAGCACAAGCGCCAGCGGCGGGCGCGGCATCAACGGCACCAGCCGCACGATGCACAGCGTCGCCCACGCCATGCACGCGGCGAAGGGGATGTCCTTGGTGTGCGTGAACAGCGCGCCGCCCCAGGCGCCGGTCAGCATCAGCAGCCCGACCGCGCTCAGCGCAGCCGCCTCACCGGCCAGCAGGCGCGCCGTGCGATACACGGCGAACAGGCCGCCGAGACCGAACAGCGCGGTCAGCAGATGCCGCAGATCCCACACATTCATCGCCGGCAGCAGGCGTTCGGCCGAAGCGGCGAGCAGGTCGAACAGGCCGCCGTAGAGGTAGAGGTTCTTGTACTGGAAGGCCGCAAGGTCGGTCAGACCGGAGCGGTAGTAATCGAGCAGCAGCCGGCCATAGACGTGCTGTACCTCCTCGTCATTGCTCAGACCGTGCTGGTCGAAGCACAGCAGGACGTACAGCGCGATCAGGACGAACAGCAGGAAGGCGGGGATGTTGCGGCGGACGGCGGCTGGATTCACGACGAGTGCAGGCGGTTGGACGGCCGCATAACGCGCGACCGCGTGCCGCGCTGACAGCGCGCGCAAAAGAAAACGCCCCGCAGTTGCGGGGCGTCGGTTCGCGCCGAGTTCGGTGCTCAGACGCGGCGACGGGCGATCGCGCCAATCACGCCCAGACCGGCGGCCAGCAGTGCCCAGCTTGCCGGCTCGGGCACCGGCAGCGGGCTGCCGGCGTACAGGATGGCGTGCGACAGGTTCTGCGCGTTGCCCCTGACGTTGGTCGCGATGCCGGCGGTGGTGTCGAAGCTCAGGGAAGTGACCGGGGCGGCCAGGTCGAAGTAGTAGAAGCTGTGCTGATTGGCGGCCTTCAGGCCGATCACGATGCGTCCGCTGACCGCGCTGTCGAAGTTCAGCGTGCCCGAGGTGGCGCCGCTCGGGCTGGACGAGAAGGGACCGAAACCGGTGCTGTCGGTCGAGCCGACGAAAGTCCAGCTGCCGCCGAAAGTGGTCGCGAGAAAGTCGGTTTCGGCGCTGGCGCCATTGATGTTGTTCGGCCGCGACCCGACGCAGGCGCTGGCGGCGACGCCGGAGAAACTGGTGTCGGCGCAGTTTTCGGCGCGGGCACCGTTCATGGCCAGCAACGCCAGCAGGGGCAGGGACAGTCGGGCGAGGGACTTCAGCATTTCGGGGCTCCGGATCGCTGCGCAGCGATGGCCGCGCGATGGAATTGATGCTACGCAACATGGCCGCGGACGGCCGGTAATAAGTCATGCAGAAAGTGACCGAAAGGTTACGTTTTGCATCGCACCACGCGGCGTAACCGCGATCGTTCGGTCGAGTGACTGCGCCTGCTCGGGCGACACTCCGGTGGGAGCGACCTCTGGTCGCGATGTGGCTTCGGCGGGCCGCCGGTGCCATTCAAGGCCGTAATCGCGAGCAAGCTCGCTCCCACAGAAGCTTCGCTCTGGCTAGTTTCGCGGATCTGGCTCAACCCTTGTAGGGGAGCAGCCGCGGCAGTGACACGCCAGTCGCAGTCCGCCTGCTTCGATGCAAGCTGTCGTCGGGGTCAGAAGACCCCTCTCACAGAACCCCGGCCCTGGCGCGGGTCGTCGATCGAGTGCACCACCCCTGTGGGAGCGGTCTTCTGACCGCGACGCGGCCGCTGCCGTCCGCAGGCTCTGATGCAGGCTGCTGTCGGGGTCGAGACCCCTCCCACAGAACCCCGGCTCCAGCAGAGGATCGGGCGCACTCCCTGTGAGAGCGGCCTTGGCCGCGACGGGGCCGCCGCAGTCCGCCGGCTTCGATGCAGGACGCTTTCTGGGTGACAAGAGTCCTTCCCAAGGGGCATCAGCGCGCAGGGCGTTTGCTGTCAGTTGTTGACGCGTGGAGCGCCGCCCCGTGGTTCAGCCGCCCAGCGCGCCCAGCGTCACGGCATTGGCCGCAAGCAGGGCGGGCAGCGTGTCGGATGCCAGCACGCCGTACTCGCGCACCCGCGCGGCGCCGATCGGGTCGCCCGCGAGCGCTTGCGTGGCCGGGTGCACCATCACCGCGTCGCCGTCGGCGGCGTTGCCCAGCCAGCCGGAAAGTCGCTGACGGTAGCCGGTGGCGTCGCCGTCGAAGCCGTAGGCCCCGAGCAGTCGCGGCATCGCGCGGATGTGGGCGGCGAAGGCGAGGCGCTCCAGTGCGGCGGCGCCGAGCGCGGCGATGAACAGAGGCTTGGCGCCGTCGCCGATGCGCGCGCCGCTGATGCGCAGCCAGGGCAGGCGGCCGGCGTAGCGCGCGACCAGCACCTCGATCAGCGCGTCGCGGATCTGCGGCAGCTGGTGCACGTGCTGGTGGCCGTCCACATAGGCCGGTGCACGGCCGGTCGCGTCCTCGAACAGTGCGCACTGGGTGGCGATCTCGTTGCGCAGTGCGCTCGCGTCGAGCCGGCGCGCCAGGGCGGCGCCGATCAGCGGCCACAGGCCGCGGCGCAGCGGGCTGAATTCGGTGAAGTCGAGGTGCAGGCCGAAGCCGCCCGCGGCACCGATGCGCAACGCCGCCGCCGGCCAGCCCGGCGCGCGCGTCATGCAGCCGGCACCGGACAGCCGGCCGTCTGCCATCAGCGCCAGGATGGCGTCGTCGACCGCGGCGTTGTAGCCGTAGTCGTCGGCGGTGAGATACACCGTCTTCACGCCGGGGAGTGCGCGAACGCCCAGTAGCGGCCGAGCAGCCAGGTGCTCAGCGCGACGAACACCAGCACGATGGCCAGCGCGACCCACAGCGGCAGCGGCGTGAAGCGCAGCAGCGCGGCGAGCATCAGCTGGTTGCCGACGAAGGCGGTACAGGACACCGCCAGCAAACGCGGCAGCGCCTGCCGGTGCGGCGCCTGCGTGCCGGCGAAGGACAGATTGCGGTGGCCGAGGTAGCTCACCGGGAAGGCGCACACGAAGCCGACCAGATTGGACCAGGCGGGGGCGATGCCGGTCGCCCAGTCCACGCCCAACGTGACCAGATAATGCGTCGCCGCCGCGCAGCCGCCGACGATCAGGAACAGCAGTACCGACGCCCGCATCAGCGCTCGTCCCCGCTGCGCACGATTTCGGCAACCACATAGGGTGGCCGGCCTTTCACCTCCTCGTACACGCGGGCGAGGTATTCGCCGAGGACGCCGATGAACAGCAACTGCACGCCGGAGAAGAACATGATGCTCACCACCACGGTCGGCCAGCCCGGCACGTCGACGCCGAGCAGCATCTTCTCGACCACGATGTACAGGCCGTAGGCGAAGGCGATCGACGACAGCAGCAGCCCGATCAGGCTGGCCATGCGCAGCGGCAGCACGGAAAAGCTGGTCAGCCCGGTCCACGCCAGACGCATCAGGTTGAGCCGGTTGAAGGTGGTTTCGCCGGCGGCGCGCGGCAGCGGCGTGTAGGGAATGCCGATCGAGCGGAAACCGACCCAGGCGTACATGCCCTTCATGAAGCGCTGGCGTTCGGGCAGCGCGAGCAGGGCGTCGACGACGCGCCGGTCCATCAGCCGGAAGTCGCCGGCGTTGGGCGGAATGTCCAGCCGGCCACCCATATTCATCATGCGGTAGAACAGTTTTGAACCGATCTGGTTGAACAGCCCTTGCTGCGCGCGGTCGGCGCGCACCGCATAGACCATGTCCCAGCCCTCGCGCCAGTGCGCCAGCATGGTGCCCAGCAGGTCGGCCGAGTGCTGGCCGTCGGCGTCCATGCACACCACCACGTCGCCGCGCGCGTGCTGCAGGCCGGCGGAGATCGCCGCCTCCTTGCCGAAATTTCGCGAGAAGCGCACCAGCGTCACCGGCAGACGCTGTGCGCAGTCGGCAGCGATCTGCGCCGTCGCGTCACGGCTGCCGTCGTCGACGACGACGATCTCATAGTGCGGCACCAGCGCAGCCAGGTGGCGCGCAATCATGTCCAGCGTGCTGGCGAGCGCACCAGCCTCGTTATAGGCCGGCACCACGACGCTGAGTACGGGCAGTGTGGTACGCGCGGAAGAGCGCGGCGGTGGGGTGGTCTGGTTCATCGTGTTGAGTCCGCTCCGACGGCTGCCGACTGCCGGTGTGCAGAGCGGCGCGGCGCCGGAAACGGCGTGCAGTGTATCGGTTGAGGTGGCTGTCGGTGCGCTTTACAGCTTGGGTGCGAATCGTTCGCGCACACATTGTGACAATCACAAGACATTGACGCGAAAGCGTTTCCGGGCTTCTGGCACAGCGGTTGCTGAAAGCGCCATCACGCGCCGGACGGCGCCCATGCAGGCTGGAAACGCCCGAGCGCATCCGCCTGCCGACACGACAACACTCAACGAGAAAAGCGATGACCTTCCCGACTCATTTCCTGAATCTGATTGCACGCGGTGCCGCGGCTCTGTCACTGGCGCTTGTTGCGTCGCATGCCGGCGCAGCCGTGATTGCCCAGGACGGCTTCCAGTCCTATTCGACCGGCGCGCTGAATGGCGCCAACGGCGGTTCGGGCTGGGGCGGCGCGTGGAGCGCGACCGGCAACGCCAACGTCGTCGATCCGGCGAAAAACCTGTCCGGCAACCGTGCGCTGGCCCTGACCGGCAACGCAAGCAATGCGGCAGTGCGCACGCTGGCGTCGTCCTTCAGCGGCAACAGCCTGTTCGTCAGTTTCCTGGTGCAGGCGGACCGCGGCAGCTCGATCGACCGCAACGACTTCATGGGCCTGTGGCTGGATCTGGGCACCAACAACGGTGGCAGCAATCGCCCGAACATCGGCATCAAGGGTAACCAGGACAGCACCAGCGCCACCAACGACATCTTCGCCCGCACCACCGGCACCAATGGCAGCTATGCGCCGGACAGCAATCTCGACGTGCTCGACACCTATCTCGTGGTCGGCCACCTGTACCGCAATGCCGCCGGCAACTACACGAACTTCGATCTGTGGCTGAACCCGACCGTCGACGACTTCCTGTCGCCGGATGCGAGCTTCACCGGCAACGCCGGCATTTCGGCGATCGATCGCGTGGGCATCCGTCTCGCCAACCTCGACAGCGGCGACCGCATCCTGATCGACAACCTGCGGCTGTCGACCACCTTCCAAGAAGCGACGGCCATCCCCGAGCCGGGCGTGCTCGGCCTGCTGGGCCTTGGCCTGGCCGGTCTGGCATTCGCGCGCCGTCGCAACACCTGAGCGCTCCGGCGCTCGCTTCAGGGGGCTGCCGCGGCAGCCCCTTTTTCGTTCACGCACGGATCGCGGCGGTGCGGAGACGGCACTGCGCTGACGGCTTGGGCGGGAGACTCGAGGCTGAACGGGGTACTGCTGCGCCGCCGACCTCAGTGGTCGCGGTTCTTCAGCGCCTCGGCGGCGCGGGTGAAGTGCTGCATCAGCCGCACGCCGACGTCGGTCGGGATGTCGGTCGCTTCGATCGCATGCACCATGCAGCGCAGCCAGGACACGACTTCCGCCTGGCCGATGGCGATGTGTGCGTGCATCTGCCGCAGGTTGGAGTGGCCCATGCGTTCGGCGTAGTAGCGCGGGCCGCCGAGGAAGCCGCACAGGAACTCGAACTGCGCTTCGCGCAGGTGGGCGACGCCGAAACCTTCCTGGTGCAGCTTGTGTACCGGCTCACCGTCCGGGTGGGTTTCGACGATGTCGTAGAAGGCATTGACCAGCCGGCGCAGCGGCTCTTCGCCGCCGATCTGCTGGAACATGCTGGGCGGCTTCATCGACGGGGCGTTCATCTTCTTCCCATGTACGGATGTCGTTGCGGGTCGTGGACGCAGCGTCGCGAAGCACCGCGTTGCCGCATGGAGGTCAGTGCAGTTTTCCCTCTGACGGCACAGTCGGAACACCGCGTCCACGGACCGAAGGATTGCGCCGCGGCGGTGCCGGCGCAATACCGCATAGGGGGTAGTCGGCGCTGTCCACAGGAACTATGCCGGCGCCGGAGTATGTGCATGGAATGACCCGTCGCCGGTCAGCCGACCGGCGTCCATCGTGAGCACGCGCCCCATGCGCTCGAAGGCGCGCGGGCGGTGCGCGATCAGGATGACGGTGCGGCCGGGCGCGTGCTCGCTCATCAGTGCGTCGATCACCCGTGCTTCGGTGTCGGCGTCGAGGGCCGACGTGGCTTCGTCGAGCAGCAGCACCGGCGCGTCGCGCAGCACCGCGCGCGCGATGCCCACGCGCTGGCGCTGGCCGCCGGACAGGCTGTGCCCCTTCTCGCCGACCGGGCTCTCCAGCCCCTCGGGCAGCAGCGCGATCACGTCGTCGAGCTGGGCGATGCGGCAGGCGCGCAGCACATCGACCATGCTTACCTCGCGGCCCAGGGTCAGGTTTTCCAGCAGTGACAGGCTGAACAGTTCGGTTTCCTGCGGCACCACCGCGATCTGGTGCAACAGCGCCTCGTGCCGGATGTCGGCCAGCGGCACGCCATCGACGGTGAGCCGGCCCGATTCCGGCGGGTAGAGCGCCAGCAGCAGCTTCACCAGCGTGCTCTTGCCTGAGCCGGAGCGCCCGGCGATGCCGACGTGCTCGCCGCGCGCGATGCGGAAGTCCAGCGGCCCGAGCACGCGCCGGCCGTCGTGCGCGAAAGTGAGCGCTTCGGCCTGCAGCGCGCGCCAGTCGACCGGCCAGTCCAGCGTGCCGTGCTGGCTGGGCTGCGGCGCGAACAGCGGCATCATGCGGCCGAGGTTGGAGGTGCGCTCTATCATCGTCTGCACGCGGTCGGTCATGTCCATCGACGCCTCGCGCAGCGTGTTGAAGTAGGCGCTGTAGGTGAGCACCAGCCCAACCGACAGCCCGCCCTCCATCACGCCCCAGGCCACGCCGAAGATGTAGATCGCCCAGGCCAGCGCGGTGTGCAGCTGGAACAGCATCCACTTCGTATTGGTGAGGCGCAGCCGGCGGTAGGCGAAGTCGCGTGCCGCGCGTTCGCGGTCGGCCACGCGCGCCGTCATGTCGGCGCCGGCATTCATCGCCTTCACCGACAGGATGTTGGCCGCGCTCTCGACGAAGCTGCCGCTTGCGTTCTCCATCGACGCGTTGATCTGGTCCGACAGCCGCGCGATGCGGCGGTAGAAATACCACTCGATGAAGCCGAGCACGCCGCAGTAGTAAAGGAAGAAAAACACCGTCGCCGGGTGCAGCAGCATGCAGGCGATCAGCGCGCCGAAGAAGGCGCCGCTGGCAGTGAGCAGCGCATTGACCAGTTCGCTGGTCCAGTCGCGCACCGCGTCCGCCCCGGTGATGACGCGCTGCGCCTTGTTGCCGGTGCTTTCCTTCTGGTGCCAGGCCAGCGAGAAATCGAGCAGGCGCTCGAAGCCCCACACCTTGGCGCGCATCCGCGCATCGATCGCCATGCGCCCGATCACCCGCTTGGTCGACAGCCGCACCAGCGCCACGCAGGCATGCGCCACGCCCAGCGTGACCACCAGCGTGTACAGCGGCGCGAGGCTGTCACCGCGCTGCCAGCCGAGCAGGAAATCCGCCACCCGCCCGATCAGGTAGGGCGGCAGCATCGGATAGAACTGCACCACGCCCAGCACGCAGATGAAAAACAGGTAGCGGCGGCGGTCGGCGTCAAGAAAGAAGGCAATCGCGCGCGGGACGTCGGTCAGGCGGAAGGTGGGTGGGGCGGACATGGTGGGGCGGCAAAGGTGAGCCGCACATTATCGCGGGTCGGGGAAGTGGTGGCTTGCGAGACCACGGATCAGTCGAAAAGCGGATAGCCGTTTAACACGGCAGATGAGAGGCTCTGATAAACGGACTGCGGCAGTAACGCAATGAAAACTGTAAGGAATCAGTTGCGTTGTCCGCTGGAATGTCACGCAGGCGTCTGGAATGTCCATCAATCTTGACGTTCTACATCACGTTATAACGCGCAATGAAGCTGGTGCCTCATCACTCATTTGACGACCGGCAGCAAGCGCTCACGGTGGCGATCCTGGAGGCCATCGCCGCCGAATTGAGGAAGGTGGACGCGCCGAGCGAATTGATCGAGCAACTTACCGGGTCTATTGCGTTTGCAGTTACTGCTTTGCTTGACGATTCAACGTCTGTGGACTTTGCGGACGGAGAAATATCGCCGATGCTCACTTTCCAAGTTGGTAGTGAAGAACTCGCTTACGCAGGCGGGAACACTTGGATGCACGAGTATGTGTACCGGCTTCTCCCGAGCGTTCTTCAGCGAATGAGTGACACGGACGATGTGTAGTCTGCGCTCTAACACGACAGACAATCGGACCGCCTTCGGCGTCCGGTCACTTCTACGTTAGACCTCTATGCCACTCCCCTTTCGCGTGACAGACAAAGGCATTCAGGCGCTTGAAGAAAGGATTGGCGTCTCTGCTGGCTTCTTCGAGGCGCTGTACGACGAGGATGACTGGTCATTCGTCATCAAGCTGCACGCCCTTCTAGAGGCCGCGTGCACGCACCTCCTCATGTTTCACTTTAAGGAGCCAGACCTTGCTGATGTCTTCAGTCGACTGGAACTGAGCGGCAAGACGGTTGGCAAGATCGTCTTTCTGGGAAAGATCGGACTCCTTGGAAAAGAGCATCGGCGCTACGTTTCGGCGCTATCCGAGCTCCGGAACGATCTTGTTCACGACATCCGGAACTCCCAGTTCGACCTCCAAAAGTACGTCGAGGCGCTGGACGCCACCGCCCTCAAGAACTTCGCTCTTTCGTTCAGTCCGTACGAGTCAATCATTCGCGGTCTACCGGATCTACCTCTGAAAACGGAAGAAGAGCGCCTACGCATGAAGGAGGCTACAAGCATCACGGAGATGCTGGAGCGAGCGAAAGCGACTCCCAAGTTCCATATCTGGGTCGGAGCACATGCCACGCTGGTTCAAATCGTCGACATGCAGGGCTACAGCGACTACAAGCAATGGGTGAAAGCAAAGCACAGTTTTGGCGCCGGCGATGAAGAGGTCTAACCCTTTCATCGAGGGGTCGTCCTCCAGCAGGCTTCGCCTGCCTCCGGCCGCCCCTCATGTCAAACGTCAGGCGTTTCAAGCCATGCCCGAAGACTTCAAGCGCGAGGGAAACCGGAAACATCTGTACATCCGGTCAACCAAGCTTGCCCGATCAAAGCAGCTTGTGATCGACTCCCCGCGGGTCATCGAGGTTCAGCTTTGAAACAAGCGCATGAAGCAAGCGTGAAAGCTTCGGTCCGAACAAATGTCCTGTTTGTTTGCAGCCGAAACCAGTGGCGAAGCCCGACGGCGGAGCAGGTGTGGCGTAAGCATCCATCGCTCTCGGTCAGGTCTGGCGGAACAAGCCCGAATGCGAGGCACCCCGTCACCGCTGCCGACCTTTCATGGGCTCATGTGGTCTTCGTCATGGAAGAGAAGCACAAGTCCCGGCTAATGACTGAGTACAGGCGAGTTCTCGAGAACAAGCCGATTCACGTCCTGGATATTCCGGACGAGTACCGGTACATGGATGCCGAGTTGGTCGAGCTGATTGAAAAGTCGGTGGGGGCGGTTCTTGGGCTCGAATAGCGGATGCTCTGTCCCGGTGTGCCCGCAAACACCTTTGGGCGGCGGAGTTCGGCGTGCTGTGCACGAAGCAGCGAGTGCAACGGTCAGCGAGGTTGAAGTTGACTGCACTCCGCGCTTGCGTGGCATCGGGACGTCCTCCGAATCAGTAAAGAGGGGGCCGGACAGTGCCCATGCAGTCAATGGGGACCGAACACTGATTGAACGAGGAAGCATGAAAGCGTGACCACTAGGTTGCTCCTGTTTCGCCTGACCGTCGCGCGATGAGGCAGCGCGGTCGCCGCCCGTCCCACGCTGAGATCATTCATGTCTGCGCGCTGCCCACACTGCAATGCACGACTGTCCTGGCTGAGCTTGAAGCGCGCTTTCCGTTGCTCCTCGTGTGGCTCCGATCTCGCCGCGAGGACGTTCTGGCCCTGGCTTGCAACCATCGGGCTCTGGTCGCTTGCGGATATCCCGCTCCGGATGGCGATGCCGGTGGCCGAGGGCGCTGGGGCGCTTCTCGGTGTTGCCGTGAGGGCGAGTGCGAGCCTCGGCATCGGCTATGCCATCGCTTGTGTTGTCGTGGGCACTTTCAGCACCGTTTCGATGGCGAACAAGGTACATGAGCGCACCGCGTCCTGAGCACGGCGCACGCCGTTCGATCGTGTCTGCAACGGGCCTGATGCTCGGCATTGCGCGGTGCGCAGCGCTGCTTGGCCTCGGTCTGGTTGGCCTGCTGTATCTGAACGACGCCGTCTTCAGTGCCTGGGTCGCGGGCGGACCGCCGGGGCCTCACAAGCTGGGCTGGGAGCGACGTTCCCTCGCTTCGTTCCTCTGGTCGCTCGCCGCCTTTGTGGCGGCGGTCGGCATGTTTCGGGCGCTGGGTCGCCTTCCGCGGATCGGCACGCTGGCCTGTCTTCTGCTCGCGGTGGCGGCCGGTCTGGCGCTTGCCCCCTTGGTTGCACGCGAGATCATGATCGATGCCTGTGTCGACAGGGGTGGCTGCTGGGTGCATACGGCGCTCGAGTGTGAGCACTAGCCCGGCGTATGCTTGACCGGCCACGCTGCGGGCACGCAGCAGCCGTTTGAGAGGAGCATTCCATGGGATTTCTTGGCATGAATCACGGGCTGTTCTTCCTGCCCTTTCTGGTGATCTTCGTCATTCCGGCCTGGCGCATCGTCAGCAAGGCCGGGTACAACGGCGCGTTCTCACTGCTGCTGCTCGTGCCCTTCGTCAACGTGATCGCGTTGTGGGTGTTCGCCTTTGCGGAGTGGCCGGCGCGGGGGCGCAGCGAATAGTCTGCGATGCTGGGCGGGTCGCCCTCGCACCGCCGTTGCTTGATGGGGCCGTCATGCACGATCCGCCCGACTGCAGGGTTCAACCGAATCAGTCTTTTTGAAATGCAGATACGCGAGGCGCTTGAATCCGACCTCGATGCGCTGATGGCAGTGTTTGCCGCGGCGGTTCACGATCTTGCGGGTCGCGTCTATACCCGCGAACAGTGTTGCGCCTGGGCACCGCTGCCGCCCGATCCGGACGTCTGGCGCGCCCGCCTGGCGCGTCTGCATGCCCGGCTCGCGTGCGACGGCGCTGAGGTGGCCGGTTTCATCGGCTACACGCATCAGGGTCACGTCGATCTGCTGTTCACGGCGCCGCAGCATGCGCGCCGGGGTGTGGCGTCCGCACTCTTCCGTGCGGCTTGCGCGGACCTCCGCCGCGCCGGCGCCGAGCGCGTCTTTGCCGAGGCCAGTCTGGCGGCGCGCCCATTCTTCGAGCGCCACGGGCTGGCCGTCGTTGCCGAGGAGGTCGTGCTGCGTCAGGGCGAGGCATTGCGCCGCTGCCGCATGGAGGGCGCACTGACATCTCCGCATGTTCCGACGGCGCCTTGAAGCGGTCTGTACCGGGCGCGGCAGAACGGCGTCGGACCCTGAATGCCGGCGCACGATGAGCGAAGCCGTTCGCGCTATCCTCGGCGATGACAAGAAACGCAGAACGCGCCCGCGGGGGCGCGGTCTACGACGCCACAGGAGGACGCATGAAGACCTATACGAAATCACCCGAGGCGATCGCCCGCCTTACGCCTGAGCAGTACCGGGTTACGCAGCAGAACGGCACCGAATACCCGGGCACTGGCGAATACCTGCACAACCACGAGCCGGGCATTTACGTCGACATCGTGTCCGGCGAGCCGCTGTTCGCGTCGAGCGACAAGTTCGAGTCCGGCTGCGGCTGGCCCAGCTTCACCAAGCCGATCGAGCCGGCGCACGTGACCGAGCTGCGCGATGCCTCGCTCGGCATGATCCGCACCGAAGTGCGTTCGGCGCACGGCGACAGCCATCTCGGCCACGTCTTCCCGGACGGCCCGCGCGACCGCGGCGGGCTGCGTTACTGCATCAACTCGGCGTCGCTGCGCTTCGTGCATCGCGACAACATGGTGGCCGAGGGCTACGGCGACTATCTGGATCAGGTGGAGGACGTGCGATGAGCACCGAACGCGCTGTGCTTGCCGGCGGCTGTTTCTGGGGCATGCAGCAGCTGATCCGCCGCCTGCCCGGCGTGCTGTCGACGCGCGTGGGCTATAGCGGCGGCGACGTGCCGAACGCGACCTACCGCAATCACGGCACGCACGCCGAGGCGATCGAAATCCTGTTCGATCCGGCGCAGCTGAGCTATCGCCGGCTGCTGGAGTTCTTCTTCCAGATACACGACCCGAGCACGCCGAACCGTCAGGGCAACGACCGTGGGCCGTCCTACCGCTCGGCCATCTACTGGACCAGCGAAGCGCAGCGCGACGAGGCGCTGCGCACCATCGCCGACGTCGATGCGTCCGGCATCTGGCCGGGCAAGGTGGTCACCGAGGTCGATCCGGTCGGCGATTTCTGGGAAGCGGAACCTGAGCACCAGGACTATCTGGAGCATTTCCCGAACGGCTACACCTGCCACTTCCCTCGACCGAACTGGGTGCTGCCGCGCAAGGCTGATCAGTAAGCGCTGCGAGGCCGGTCAGACGTCGGTGTTGCAGAAGGGCAATACGTCCCAGAGCATGTGCGCGAACACCGGCGGCCACAGCTGGCCGGTCCGTACGAAGTGCAATGCGAAGGTCAGTCCGATGATGGCGACGGCCAGCATGCCGACCGGACCCTGGTAAAGGTGATACGAGGTGCGCAGCAGGAGCGGAAGGCCGATCGCGACCGACAGACCGAATCCGCGCAGGCCGCGCGTCAGTACGCCCAGCAGGAATACCTCTTCGAAAGTGCCGTTGACCATGGCGGTCGTCACGATGACGGCCGACGACGGTTGCGACGCAAGCATCATCTGCTGTACGTGACCCGCGCCAGAACTGTCGGCAAAGGGTTCGGTGGCAAACACGGCCACAAGCCATGCCACGAAGGCGAGCAGAACGCCAGCGAGGCTGCCGCGCAGGGTTGGGCGGGGCAGTGCCGGCTGCAGATCCTGCTGTTGCCATCGGAGGTAGGTGAACGCGGCGATGGCCGCCGAAACTTCGAACATGCATGTCCAGAGCATGCCCGTGTCGCTGAAGCCCTCCACCGGAAAATCTCTGGCTGCGGATTGCAGCGACAGGGTGATCGGCAGACCGAAGCAGAGAAGGGAAACGATCCCTGCTTCCCGCAGGGTGAGTGTGGTGCGCAAAGTGGGATGGTCCGGATCGCGTGTGAAAGGAGCGCCGGGTGTCGGTCACGGCGCGCTGGCGATGCGCATGTTAGCCATATTGCATCGGCTGCGCATCACCCCGGCATGACGCGACGGAGCCGGTTCTCCCTTACCGGTCGTGGCTGACGGATGTCGATCAGGTGCTGCGGCGGCGCGCGAAGGCGCCGAGCACTGCCAGACCGGCCGCCATCAGGCCCCAGGTGGCGGGTTCGGGCACCGGCGGTGCGACCGCGGCCGTCAGCAAGCCGGTATTGCCTTCGAGGGTGTAGCCCTGCGGCAGCAGGATGCTCAGGCGGCCGGTGTTGAAACCATCGACCGCGCCCCAGGACTGGCTGTAGTCGAACGGCGGGCCGGCTTCGGGGTGGATGGGTTCGGGCGTGACCTGGGTGCTGAGGTTGTTCACCAGCACGAAGCTCTGGCCCGGCGCCATCGTGACGGTGAGCCGGATTTCGCCGATCAGGTCGTCCATGTCGTCGTTGATGACGCTGCTGGTGGCGCCGGCGTACGGCTCATCCACATAGACGAAGCCCGGTTCGAAATAGGTGACGTTGCCCTTGCTTTCGGTGCGCACGGCCGTGTCGTCCAGCAGGTCGGTGCGGAACGCCAGTTGCGACTGGTAGTTCACATTGGTGAAAGCCACCGTGCTCGACGGTACGCCAAGCGTCAGCGTGCCGACCAGCTGGTGGAACACGTTGCCGCTGTAGGTGTGGAAGCTGCCGTCGAAGGTGAATACGAAGGTGACGTCCACCGGGCCGCTGCCCGGGCTGCCGACCAGCACGCCGCTGCTCGTGTTCTGGGCGAAAGCCGAGCCGATCAGCAGATCGGGGACACCGCCGACGCCGCGGCTGTCGATTTCGCTGAACACGCGCACCGTGCCGGTCGCATCGTCGCCCTGCGCCTTGCCGACGAAGGTGACGCCACCCGCCGACACGTAAGGCGTTTCATCGAGGTTCACCGACTGCAGACCGCCACCGCTGACGATCTGGCTTTCTGCTGGCGTTACCCACTGAACCTGGGTCAATGCGTGGGCCTGGAACGACAGGGTGGCGAACAGGGTGAGCACGGGAAGACGGGCAAGGGCGCGCGGCATGGTGACCTCCTGGGGCGGTTGAAGGATGAGTCCCGCCCCGCAGCAAGATGCGCACCAGCCGAGAACTGTTCACATTCAAATCAATCGTTTGCGTGCGAACGGAAGTGTACGACCTGAGTGCTGTATGGCGTGTCGACACCCTCATTTGAGGGGGGGCTCTCAGCCGTGCCGCGCCGGATGAGGGCGCAGGTTGCGCGCCTGACGTGGCGAACAGGCGGGCGCGGCGCGTGATGAAAGTGTGGGAGGGGTCTTCTGACCCCGACTGCGGCGCTCGGGTACGAGGCGGCGAATGATGACCGGCCCAGTCGCGGTCAGAAGACCGCTCCTACAGGGGAGGCGTGCCTGATCCGCAGCCGAGGGGGCCGCAGGAGTGAACCTGCTCGCTGGCCGAGCTGCGGCACTGCCTTCGGCGGCGCTGTGAGCCGTCAACGAAAACGGCGGACACGGGCACCCCCCATGTCCGCCGCGAGCGCGCTAAGCGCTGCTTACTCCGGTTGCGTACCGGCCGGCAGCACTTCGCCGTCGTCGAACTTCGACAGCCAGTCCAGCGTGGTCGGCTTGTAGCGCACCAGACCCTTGTACTCGGCCAGCTCGTTCGGCAGCGTGCTCAGCACGCGATGCAGGCGCTTGGCCCAGCGCGGATAGGTGGCCAGCTCGTTCATGCTGGCCAGATAGCCGCGGATCGAGAACAGCATGCCGTTGCTGCGCGGCAGGCGGAACAGGGCCTGCAGTTCGACCCGCAGATGCACCTTGTCGCCGACGTTGTCCGGCGTCACGCTGGCGCGGTCCGGACCCCACTCGGGGTAGGTTTCGGGCGAGGTGTCGAGGCGCGGGTTGATGGTCATGGTCCAGTTCAGGCGGCGCACCGGGCGGCCCTGCTGCAGCATGAGCAGGTACTTCAGCGCGCGCTCGAACACGCCCAGCTCATGCGCCAGCGGCACCGGACCGTGCCATTCCATGAAGCTCATGCCGGCGTCGAACATGAGCGACCAGTCGGCCTGCGAGGTGATCATGCCGGCGTCGGCGAACAGATCGTTGTCGCGCTGGTCCATGATGACGAAGTCACCCTGGGTCTGCCGCGTGATGTACTCGAAGGGCGGGCAGGGCAGCGTGGCGGCATCGCCGAAGGTGAAGGTCTGCTCGATGCCCAGCGGCTTGTTGATCCAAGTCCAGCGCGCGCCGTCCCTGGCCAGCGTGAACATGTCCGGATAGTCGCGCGACAGCGATTCCATGATCAGCTCGAGCGTGTCCCACTCGGCGTCCATCATGTGCGGCAGCGACACGCAGCGACCCGGATCGCGCTCCAGCGTGATGGCGCGGTCGCGCATTTCGGCGATGTAGTGCTCGTCGATGTCGAAGGCGTTCTCGAACACCGAACCGGCCGGCCCCTTGGTATGCGGTTCCATGTTGACCGAGTACATGTACTGGTCCTGATGGAAGGGGAAGGGGAAGCGGCGGATGGCCGCCGGCGAGTTGCGGTAGGTGTAGTCGCCGCGGAAGGTTTCGTCCGGCTTGAATGCGATGCTCATGTCGTCTTCCTCACAGGTTCAGGGTCAGGCAACCGCCCTTCAGGCGCGACACGCAGGGCATGATTTTCTTGCCCGACGCGCGCTCGTCGGCGCTCAGATACAGGTCGTGATGGATCAGCTCGCCTTCGGCGCCGAGCACTTCCAGTTCGCACTGGCCGCAGGCGCCGCCGCGACAGAGGTAGGGCGCGTCGACGCCCTGCTGCTCGATCGCTTCCAGCAGTGACAGATCGCTCGGCACGGTGAAGGCCTTGCCGCTCAGCGCCAGCTTCACGTCGAACGGCTCGCCGCCGGTCGGTGCGAGGAACTGTTCGCTGTGCAGATGGCTTTCCGGCCAGCCCAGCGATTTGCCGGCGTTCATGCTGGCGGCCACCATGCCGGCCGGACCGCAGATGTAGAAGTGGGTGCCCAGCGGGCGGCCTGCCAGCAGCGAGCCGAATTCGATCTGTTCACGGCGCGACTGCACGTAGTGATGCACGCGGCCCGGTGCCAGCGCCTCCAGCTCGTCGGAGAACACGCCGTATTCGGGACCGCGGTAGGCGTAATGCACTTCGAAGTCCGCACCCAGGCGGGCCAGTTCGCGCGCCTGCGACAGGATGGGCGTGATGCCGATGCCGCCGGCGACCAGAATGTGGCGGCGGCCGGTGCGGATCAGCGGGAACAGGTTCACCGGCGCCGAAATATCGATGCGCATGCCTTCGCGCGCCTGCTCGTGCAGCCAGCGCGAACCGCCGCGCGACTCCTCCTGCTTGCGTACCGCCACACGCCAGGTGTGGCGCACGGTCGGGTCGCCCAGCAGCGAGTAGGGGTTGCGATGCGGGCGATCGCCCAGCGGCAGCGACAGCACGATGTGGCTGCCGCCGGAATAGACCGGAAACTCCTCGCCGTCGGTGCGCGACAGGCTGAATTCGCGGATGCCCGGCGCCAGTTCGCGGATGCGGCGGATTTCTACGTTGAGGGATGCACTGCTCATGGGTAGACCACCTCCGCAGCGGGGACCTCGCCCGGCACTTCGGCGTCGATCTGGAAGCCCATGTAGGCCCCCAGCCGGCGCGAGAAGTGGTCGCGCACGAACAGCGATCGTCCGCAGCCGCTGCATGAAACGATGTTGGTGTGCACGCCGCGCGTGATGGTGCGGCAATGCACGCAGAACACCGGGCGTGCCTTGCTGCCCAGTTGTGCGTAGCGAACTTCGTCGCGTCCGACGCCGAAACCGTCAGCCACGCGCGACGCCTGCCACACCGCGTCCTCGGGGCCGGCGAGATAGATGCGCGTGCCCATCTGCGCGACGTAGAGCGCGTCACGCAGCACTTCCAGCGCCTCGGCCAGCGAGTGCGTTTCGAGATAGAGCGCACTGTCGGGCAGACCCTGCGACCAGCAGCTGCGCGCCTCGGCGGACGTGCTGCCCAGGTGGATCAGCGTGATGGTGCCGGCGGGCGGGTTGGACAGCAGGCGCTGCGCCAGAGCGGCGTCCTCGGCGGCAACGAATAGGATGTGATGCGTACCGGCGCGATCCCATTCGAGCTCTGCGTAAACCGGCTGGCTTTTGATGGCTGGGGTGCTCATGCGGCGTCTCGATGCGAGTTGCAGACATGCCGCGCGCCGGAGCGCGCGGCGGGTCGGATTCGATGCGCGATCAGCGCTTCTTGTCCGGATGGGTACGTTGACGCAGCGGGTCGTAGAACGGCGTCGGCACCACCAGCGCGGCCAGCTTGCCGGCCTTGCTGGCAATGGTCAGGCGGGTGCCGATGTTCGAGTACGACGGCTTCAGGTGCACCATGGCCAGCGACTGCATCAGCAGGCGGCTGTACGAAGCCGAGGTGACCACGCCGACTTCCTTCTCGCCGTCATAGACCTTGGCGCCTGCTTCGACCGCTTCGTGGTGCAGCACGGTCATGCCGGCCTGCTTGGCGCGTTCGCGGCCCTTCAGTGCGAGCACGGCAGCCTTGCCGATGTAATCGCCCTTCTTGTCGAGGTCGACCGCCCAGTCCATGTTCACTTCCCACGGCGTGGTGTCGCCTTCCGGCATTTCGAACGGGAAGAACAGCAGCGCGCCTTCGACGCGGGTCAGGTCGAGCGCGGTCCACGAGCAGGGGATGACGCCCTTCGGCTTGCCGGCCTCGAGGATGGTGTCCCACAGGAACACGGCGTCGGCCGCGCTGCAGTACACCTCGTAGCCGCGCTCGCCGGAGTAGCCGCCGCGGCCCAGCGTCACCTTCTTGCCGAACAGCGTGGTTTCGACGTGGTTGAAGTAGGGCAGCGCGGCCAGATCGGCGGGCGTGTGCGGGGCCAGCACGTCGAGCGAAACCGGGCCCTGCAGCGACAGGATGTGCACGTCAAGGTCGGCCTCGATCTTCACGTTCTTGCCGGCGGCCAGTGCGGCCAGCGTCTTCGGCGTGGCGCCGCTGCCGTGCGAAATGCGGAACTTCTCGGCGCTGTCGCGGATGATCATGATGTCGTCGACCAGCGCACCAGCTTCGTTCACTTCGCCGCCGAGGCGGGCGGTGCCCGGCTTCAGCTTGGTGATGTCGATGGTGACCAGACGGTCGATCACGGCTTCGGCGTCCGGGCCGGTCACGTTGACGATGTTCAGCGCCGACACGTCGTACAGGCCGGCGCGCGTACGCGTGGCGACGACTTCGTCGTGCGGGCAGCTGTTGTAGCTCCACGGGATCGGCATGTTGTTCCACGTATCGCCGTCGAGCTTAGAACCGAGCTGGCGGTGCCGCTCGTTCAGTACCGAATTCCTCTGCATTCCCGGATCTCCTTGTCGTGGGCGTCGCCGCGCTGCGCGGTCGATCTGGGACTGATTCTGTTGTCCGGGGCAGGACGGGACAATTCTCAAGAGGGGTTACCCCCTAGGTGGTATGTGCTCAGTGGCGCCTGCTGCGTACGCTGCGCGCATCACGAACAGGGGAGGCGAGCGATGGCGAAGGCCGGTGGAGGTGAAGGTGCGTGTCTGTGCGGTGCCGTGCGCTACCGCGTGCGGGGGGCGCTGAGCGCACCGGTGGCGTGCCATTGCAGCCAGTGCGCCCGCACCAGTGGACACCACGCGGTGATGGCGAGCTGCGCCGACGCCGACCTCGACATCATGGCGGACGACACCCTGCGCTGGTACGCCTCTTCGCCCAGTGTGAAACGCGGCTTCTGCGCCCGGTGCGGCGGAAACCTTTTCTGGAAGGACGCCGGATCCGATGTCACCTACGTGACCGCTGGCACGCTGGATCGGCCGACCGGACTGAAGCTGTCGGCCCACATCTTCGCCGGCTCGCGCGCCGACTACTACGACATCGACGACGAGCTGCCGCGCAGCGACGCCTGGTAGGGGCGAACGTTCACCGCGCGGCTGAGGCGGTGCGGATTGCATTCCGGAAATGAAAAAGGCGCGGAACGGCTTTCACCGCTCCGCGCCCTGCGGCCTGCTTACAGCGATCAGGCGCGCACGCGGGCCTTGGTCGGGTCGTAGTGCGAGGTCTTCACCTGGACCGCCTTGATGCGCTTCTGGTGCCCGTCCAGCTTGCCGATCTCGACTGTGGCACCCAGCTCGACCGCCGACACGTCCAGCCGCGCCAGTGCGATGGTCTTGCCGAGGATGGGCGAGCGCGTGGTGCTGGTGATCTGGCCGATCTGTGCGCGACCGTTGAAGATCGGGTCGCCGTGCGCCACCAGTTCGGTGCCTTCGATGTCGAGGCCGACCATGACGCGCGCCGGGTGGGCCTTGCGGCGTTCCAGCGCGGCCTTGCCGACGTAGTCATCCTCCTTGTCGGCCGCCACCGCGAAACCGATGCCGGCTTCGAACGGGTCGGTCTGGTCGCAGAAGTCGTACTCGGCGAAGATGAGCGCCGCTTCGATGCGCAGCATGTCGAGCGCGGCCAGGCCCATCGGCGCGATGCCGTGCGGTTCGCCCGCCTTGGCGATGGCGTCCCACACCTGCACCGCGTGCTTCGGGTGGCACCACACTTCGTAGCCCAGTTCGCCGGTGTAGCCGGTGCGCGACACGACGACCGGCAGGCCGTCGATCTTGCCCACGGTCAGGCGGAACCACTTCAGTTCGTCCATCGACGCATTGCCCGGCGGCGTGACCACGATCTCGCGCAGGATGTCGCGCGACTTCGGGCCCTGCACCGACAGGTTGTGCAGCTGGTCGGTGGAGGATTTCACCCACACGCGCAGGTTGTGCTTGGCCGCCAGTTCGCGCAGCCACACGCCGCAGTAGTCGTCGCCGCACACCAGACGGAAGTTGTTCTGGCACAGGCGGAACACGGTGCCGTCGTCGATCATGCCGCCGTGCTCGTAGCAGAGCGCGGTGTAGACGATCTGGCCGACCGCCAGCTTGCGGATGTTGCGCGTGGTGGCGAGCTGCAGCAGCTGCTCGGCGTCCGGGCCGGTGATTTCGAACTTGCGCAGCGCGGACAGATCGATCATCACCGCGCGTTCGCGGCAGGCCCAGTATTCGTCGATTGGGCCGTTGGACGAGAACGAATCCTGCAGCCAGAAGCCGCGGTACTCGACCATGCGGCGGGTGAGCGCGGAGGTACGGGCGTGGAAGCCGGTCTCGCGGGTCAGTTTGGGGGCGGCGTCGGGCGTCATGCGGTGTGCGATCCCTTTGGAGAAGTTGTTCGAGGCGTCATAGACCCGCACGTGGATATCCGTCGGGTTCCAGCCGTTGGCCGGGTCGATGTCGTCGGTGCAGGACGAGGAGGCGCAGACCAGGTCGGTCATCGCGCGCAGTAGCACGTAGTCGCCAGCGCGCGACCACGGTTCGTCCAGGCTGATGCTGTCGTCGTGATTGACGATGGTGTTGTAGAAGAAGTTGATCGCGGGCCAGCCTGCACGACGCGCCACGCCGTGCGGTTCGAGCGCGTTGTTGAAGTTGTCGCTGCAGTTGGCGTGACCGGGGTAACCCATGTCGTCGTAGTACTTCGCACTGCAGGCCAGCATGAAGGTGTCGTGGCGGCCGACGGTGTCGCGGACCACCTCGACCAGCGGCACCTGGCGCTCGTCGTAGTACTTGTTCAGCAGGCCGGGGCCGGGGCTGGCCGAACCCATCAGCGTGCGCGTGGTGGTCGGGTCGAGGTCGTACTCCTGGCCCTGCGCCAGCGCGGCGGCATCGAAGGCGAGGAAGTCGGAGCACTGGCGGCCGTCGACGTCGATCACCTGGATGTAGTCGCCGGCCCTCACGCGGTAGGCCTGCGCGGTGCCGGCGGCGATGCGCAGGTCGAGCACCGGCGGCGCCAGCGGCGGCGGCGCGATGCTGGCGACCGACTCGGCGCACTCGACGTCGGCGATCAGTTCGGTCGGCGCGTTCTGCTGGTCGGGCTGCATGTCCTCGCCTGGCGCATGCAGCGCGCAGCGCACGGCGCCCGGTGCGGTGACGACGTGCCGGGCTCCGGGCAGCCCGTCGCTGCCGAACAGCTCGGCGCAGACCAGGCTCCAGCCGGCAGGTGCGCCGCTGAGCAGTGCGCGGGCAAAGGCCGGCACATCGGCCGGGGTGGACACCGACAGACCGGGCAGCATGGCGGTGGCGATGCCGGTCGGGCCGGCGACGTAGAGCAGGCCAGGCTGCAGGCCTTCGGGGTCGGTCAGCGTGAGGCGGTCGCCGGCGGCGAGGTCGAAGGACACCGCCGCGCCGCCAGGAGCGACGTGACGGACGTGGCGCGCACGCGTTCGCGCGGCAGTCGCCGGATTCAGCGAAGGTTCGACGATCGTGTTCATGTCATGGAAGCACCCGCGACCCGACGTGCCCGGTGGTGGCCGGGCAGGTCGGGTCGCATCAGGGTTGGTCGGTCACGGGTGTGACACCCGTGGGCCCCGGGCCGTCAGGCCTGCTCGGTCGAGGCCGGCTCGTTCAGATAGGCCTCGAGCGAGTCGTCCAGTGCCTCCAGCCACGAGGTGTGGTGCGGCGTGGCCATGGTGCCGGTCATCAGCGAGCGGTAGCACTTGTTGCGGTAGCCCATGATGTCCTCGTACTTGTCCTTCTTCCACTCCAGGAAGGTCTGGTTGACCTCGGGAATCGGGAAGCTCGGATAGTCGGTGGCGTCGATCAGGTGCTGGATGTACTTGCCCTGGAATTCGAACATCTGCTGGGCGTCTTCCAGCGTCAGTTCCTCTTCGCGCCACTTCATGTCCTCGGCGTGCATCTCTTCGTACGACGGCACCGGCAGGCGGCCGAGGATGACGTCGCGCGCGTACCAGGCCTGGGCGTCGAACATGTTGAAGCTGTACCACTGGTCCTGCATGCCGAGGTACATCAGCTGCGGGTTGTCCTCCCACATGATGCCCTTGTACAGATTGAGCGGCCACAGACGGTTGTCCGTCTTCAGGCGCAGTTCTTCCGACAGGAACGGGAAGTGGTGCTTGTAGCCGGTGCACAGGATGACGGCGTCGATGTGCTTGCTGGTGCCGTCGGCGAAGTGGGCGGTCTTGCCTTCGACGCGCAGCAGTTGCGGCTTCTCTTCCCAATTGGCGGGCCACTTGTAGCCCATCGGGTTGGTGCGGTAGCAGCTGGTGATCGAGCGGGCGCCGTACTTGTAGCACTGCGAGCCGATGTCTTCCGCCGAGTAGCTGGCGCCGACGATGAGTACGTCCTTGCCCTTGAATTCGAGCGCGTCGCGGAAGTCGTGCGCGTGCAGCACGCGGCCGCCGAAGGTTTCGAAGCCGGGGAAGTAGGGCACGTTCGGCGTCGAGAAGTGGCCGCTGGCGACGATGACGTAGTCGAACTCTTCCGAGTAGGTCACGTCCTGGTCGTAGTTGTGCACGGTGACGGTGAACTTCTTCGTCGCGTCGTCAAAGGTGACGTTGCGGGCGGCGGTGTTGAAGCGGATGTACTTGCGCACGCCGGCCTTCTCGACGCGGCCCTTGATGTAGTCCCACAGCACTTCCCGCGGAGGGTAGGAACCCATCGGGCGACCGAAGTGCTCGTCGAAGGTGTAGTCGGCGAATTCCAGACATTCCTTCGGGCCGTTGGACCAGAGGTAGCGGTACATGCTGCCGTGCACCGGCTCGCCGTGCTCGTCCAGGCCGGTGCGCCAGGTGTAGTTCCACATGCCGCCCCAGTCCGACTGCTTTTCGTAGCACACGATTTCCGGAATGTCGGCGCCCTTGGACTGGGCGGACTGGAAGGCCCGGAGCTGGGCCAGGCCGCTGGGGCCGGCGCCGATGATGGCAACGCGCTTCTTCATGATCTGTATCCCTCTTGTGTGGTCCGTTCTGGATACGACCGCGGCATGCGCTCGGCTGCCCGGTCGGTCGCTGGACGTCGTGCATTCGCCGCGTCTCAGGTGCGGCGAATGATGCGAAGGCCGATCAATGCCCACAATTCTCAAGAGGGATTACCTCTTAAGGGGTAAGGGGCGGGTGAGTCGAGGGGCTAGGGACTAGGGATCAGGGGCTATGGAACAGGTGTGGCTGCGCCACACGAGGTCAGGGCGCGGCCCCTCTCGCCCCCAGCCCCTGATCCCTGGCCCCTGCTTACCCCTTAAGAGGTAATCCCTTGTGAGAATTGTTCCGACGGCGGCCCGCTTCCAATAATCGGACCCACATCGAGACGACCGCGCAACGTCAGCCGGTCGCGAAGTGCGGGGAGATCAGGGTGACGCAGTGCTGCTGCCGTTTTGACGCCGATCACGGACACGCCTCTCCGGACCCCTTCCGCACTTCTTCCTTCAGCACTCCCGCCAGTCGCAGCGTCGCGGCCGGTGCAGATTCTTCGCCACACCCGTTTCCGAGTATCAGGGTCGCATCCGGCAACGACGCCAGGTCGCGCGCCGACTCACAACCGGACAGCTATGGGCAGGCCGTCCGCTTTTTCAGATCGCCCGAAACCGTGGATCAACAGAGGGAGAACACCGTGCTTAACCACCGACGTCACCGCAACACCCTGAGCGCCGTATTGCTGGGCCTGCTCGCCGTACCGTTCTGTGCCCAGGCTCAGGAAGCCGCGGCCGCCGCGCCGGCCTATACGATCAGTGCCAATGTGGGCCTGTTCTCGCAGTACATCTTCCGCGGCATCAGCTACACGCAGGAAAATCCGGCGGTGCAGGGCGGTTTCGACCTCGCGCACTCGAGTGGCGCCTACCTGGGCATCTGGGGCACCAATGTGAGCGACCTGGCGCTGTCGAACGCGACCGGCGAGATCGACGTCTATGGCGGCTTTGCCAAGACCATCGACGACTGGACCTTCGATGTCGGCTTCCTGCAGTTCATTTTCCCGGGCGGCAAGTACGATCCGTCGGGCGAGAGCCTGAACACGCTGGAACTGAACGCGGCGGTGACGTGGAAGTTCATCCAGCTGAAGTACTCGTACGCGGTGACCGACTACTTCGGTTTCAGCAAGAAGGCTTTCGGAGCGGATTCGGACGGTTCGGACTACATCGAGCTGAACGCGAACTACGAGTTCATGCCGTCGTGGATCGCCAACGTTCACGTCGGTCACCAGAAGGTGAAGAACTATGACGATTACGACTTCACGGACTGGAAGGTCGGCGTGACGAAGAACTTCGAAGGGGGCTGGCAGGCGGCGGTGGCGTATGTGGATACGAACGCGGACAAGAACTTCTACACCATCTGCGACAACGGCATCCGTTGCAAGGACACCGGCGACAGCAAGTGGCTGATCTACGTGAAGCGCAC
>NZ_JCANOT010000010.1:0-84573 GCF_059552495.1 Methyloversatilis sp. S146-33 | reverse complement strand
ATGCCTTCGCTTCACCACCGAACTTCGACGACAGAATCGTCGTGATCGCCGCCGTCAGCGTCGTCTTGCCATGGTCAACGTGACCAATCGTGCCCACGTTCACGTGCGGCTTGGTGCGCTCAAACTTTCCCTTTGCCATTTTCGATCACCCTGGTTGCTTGATAGAGATCTGCGTCAAACATCGACTGACATCCTCAGTTGTCACCAGGATGCCGCACGCAAAAAATTTTGGTGCCCATGGGCAGGATTGAACTGCCGACCTCTCCCTTACCAAGGGAGTGCTCTGCCACTGAGCTACATGGGCACTGAAACATCTTTGCCCGGACACACGCCCGAGCCGTGGAGCGGGAGACGGGAATCGAACCCGCGTCATTAGCTTGGAAGGCTAAGGTTCTACCATTGAACTACTCCCGCCAAACCGCTCCCTACCACCCCATCGCGGCGACATGCACTCACGATGTTTGCTGCAACTTTCTCGCCGTCTTGCCAGAACCCTGTTTGCTCAAGGGTTGTGGTGGAGGGGGAAGGATTCGAACCTTCGAAGGCAGAGCCGTCAGATTTACAGTCTGATCCCTTTGACCGCTCGGGAACCCCTCCGGCGACCAGCGAAACCCGCGATTATGGTGAGGGTTTCTTGCGCTGTCAAACCCCGGAACAAAAAATTCATGCGGGAGAAGCCAGCAGCGGCTGGATGTCCAGCAGGCGCGATGCAGTTTTTGAATCGGCGCCGGACAGCCGCGGGATTATGCCAAGAATTGGCGCGCTGAGGCGACTTTTCAGCGCGGAAATCGTCGCCTCCTGCTCCAGCATGCCCTCGGGCTGGCAGTTCGCGACCCAGCCGGCCAGCGTCAACCCGCGCGCGCGCGCCGCCTCGGCCGTCAGCAATGCGTGATTGATGCAGCCCAGCCGCAGTCCGACGACCAGAATCAGCGGCGCCCCGATGTCGACCGCCAGGTCGGCGGTCGTCCAGTCGTCGCGCAAGGGCACGACAAAGCCGCCGACGCCTTCGACGATAACGTGATCCGCCTCCGCGCGCAGCGCAGACAGGGCATCCAGCACCACGGATCGCTCGATCGATCGGCCCTCGCGTTGCGCGGCGACGTGCGGAGCCAGCGGCGCCTCGAACAGATAGGGATTGGTCAGCGCCGTCGGCTGGTCGAGCCCGCTGGCCTGCGCCAGCGCGTCGGCGTCCTCGTTCGCCAGGCGGCCGGTGACGTCGGGCGACGCGCCTGAAGCCACCGGCTTCATGCCGACCGCGTTCACGCCGCTTGCACGCAGCGCCTCGATCAGCGCGCAGGACACCAGCGTCTTGCCGACCCCGGTGTCGGTGCCAATGACGAAATGCAGCTTTCCCTCGCTCATGTCAGCTCCGGTCGCCCGAGGACGCTCGCGCGACCACCCAGGCCAGTTGATAGGTCAGAGGCACGCCACGCGCCTCGCGCCGTGCCTCCAGGCGATTACACACCTGCCGCAGTGCCGCGCGGCCGAGCAGAGCACGGCGCGCGCCGTCCGGCACGTGCGACGCGCCGATGTCGCGGTTCGACTGCAGCAGTGCGCGCGCATCGGCAAAGTACTCGACATGCGTTTCGCGGCGCATCAGGTCCACCGCGAAGCCGGCTTCGGTCAGTGCGGCATTCAGCAACTCGGGCGCGGGAAATGACACCGTGTGACGATGCGCATCCAGACCGGCGAACGCGTCATCGATCTCGGCGAGTGTGCCGTCGAGAACAGTGCTGAAACACATATGGCCGCCCTCCCGGAGGACGCGCCGACACTCGGCCAGCGCGATCGGCAGATCGCACCACTGCAACATCAGGCTGGAGGACACGACATCCGCGCTCGTCGAGGCAAGCGGCAGGCGGTGCGCATCAGCGCAGACGCGCGTCACTCCGTGACTTCGTTCGTGGGCACGCAACATGCCCAACGAGAAATCGACCGCGCAATGCATCGCCTGAGGAAAACGCGCGTGCAAGCCGGTTGACGCGAAGCCGGTCCCGCAGCCGAGGTCGAGCACCAGCCGGGCGGATCTGTCCGGCAGCAACTCGAGCAGGCGGTCGCACACCACGCGCTGCAGCCCGGCCGCCGCGGCATAGCGCGTCGCCGCCCGCGAAAACGAGGACCGTATCGCGGTGCGCTCAGTCATCGGCGCACACCCATGAGCACAGATCGGAGAGGTCGCGATGCCGCCAGGGCAGATGCGCCGCGCCCGGCACCTGCATCCAGCGCGCAGTGGTCTCTTTGGGCGCTGCGCCCAAAGAGACCACGTGGTCCTGCTCACCGTGCAGGCAGCTCAGGGGTATTGGAAGCGAACGCAAGGTGTCCCGGAGATCCCGCTCGCGCAACCAGTCAAGTCCCTGACGTAGCGCCGGAGCGGTCGGTGGCACGTCGTCCATTAACGCCGCCATCGCGCCCCGCACGCCGCGTGCATCGCTGTCGCCGAGCGCGGCCAGCGCGGCAAAGCGAGCGCGGGTGCGCCGCGGGTCCTGCTCGAGGCCGTCGGCAAAGGCATCGAAACGCTCTTCGGTCATGCCATGCGGCCAGTCGGCAGCCTGCATGAAGCGCGGCGACGCACCAACCAGAACCAGCCGGCGCACCGGCGCCCGCGCCGCCCAGGCAATCGCCAGCAGGCCACCCAGCGACCAGCCGACCAGCACCTCGGCATCGGGTACCGCCTGCGCGAGCTGATCGACGCAGTCGTCGAAACCGTCGCAGCGTCGGCCGACGTTCAGTCCGTAGCCGGGGAGATCGGGCTGGACGACATGGCAAAATGCGCCCAGCGTCTGCGCCAGCGGCGTCAGCAGGCGGCCGTCCCAGCCCCAGCCGTGCACCAGTGCGACGCGCGGCCCCTGCGTGCCGTAATGACGGGCGGCCAGCACCTCATTCATGACCGACCTCGTTCAGCGCAGCGCACAGCGCGTCGATGTGTGCGGCCTCGTGCGCCGCGCTGAGCGACACACGCAAGCGGGCACTGCCGGCAGGCACCGTCGGCGGCCGAATGGCCGGCACCCACAGACCTCGCTCGTGCAGCCGCGCCGACAGCGCCAGCACCTCGGAATTGCCGCCAACCCGCACCGGCTGGATTGCCGTGTCGGACGGCATAAGCGGCCATCTGCATGTCGCGAGCGCCTGCCGCATGCGCAGACGATGTTCCGCCAGACGCGCCCGCCGCTCATCGCCCGCCTCGATCAAGCGCAGGCTCGCCCGCACCGCACAGGCGGTCGCCGCGGGCGCTGCAGTGGTGTAGCGGTAGCTGCGGCCGGTCTGCATCAGCCATTCGATCGCGTCCGCGTCGCCGGCAACAAAGGCGCCGGCCACACCGGCCGCCTTGCCCAGCGTACCGACGTAGATCACGCGCGGCGACGCGATGCCGAAGTGCGACAACACGCCGCGCCCCTGCTCTCCCAGCACACCGAAGCCGTGCGCGTCATCGACCACCAGCAGTGCGTCGTGCCGTTCGCACAGCGCGAGCAGCTCGGGCAGCGGCGCCATATCGCCGTCCATGCTGAACACGCCGTCGGTCACGACGAGCTTGCGGCCGTCGGCGGCTTCGAGCATGCGCGCAGCAGCAGCGACGCCGCCGTGCGGATAGCGACGCACCGTGGCGCGCGACAGCAAGGCGGCATCGACCAGCGAAGCGTGGTTCAGCCGGTCGGCGATCACCGTGTCACCGCGACCGGCGAGCGCCGGAATCACGGCGAGGTTGGCCATGTAGCCGGTCGAGAAATAGAGCGCGCGCGGCAATCCGATGAAACGAGCCAGCGCGACCTCCAGTTCCTCGTGCGGTCGCTGGTGGCCGCTGACCAGATGCGACGCGCCGGCGCCCGCGCCCCAGCGTGCGGCGCCGGCGCGGAAGGCGTCGACGATCTCGGGGTGATTGGCGAGCCCGAGATAATCGTTGCCGGCGAAGGAAACCAGACGATGCCCATCGACCATCGCCTCCGGGCCGCAGGGCGCGTCCAGCACCACGCGGGTGCGCCGCAGATCGTCCGCCGCCAGTGCTTCGAGGCGGGCGCGAAAGTCGGTCGCGCTCATGCGAGGGCGGCGTCCAGCGCCGCCAGCGCCCCTTGCGCAAGCAACGCGCTCTGCGCTTCATCGAGCACGTAGGGCGGCATGAAGTACAGCGTATTGCCTATCGGTCGCAGCAGCAGTTCGCGCGCCAGCGCTTCACGGTAAAAACGGCGGCTGAAATCGCTGTGCGACGTATCGACGTCGAGCGCCCAGATCATGCCGGCCTGGCGGTAATCGCGGGCGGCCGGATGCGCCGCAAGCGGTGCCAGCGTCTCGCTGAAAGTCCGCGCCCAGGCCCTGTTGCGTTCCAGCACGTCGAGCTGTTCGAACAGTTCCAGTGTCGCCAGCGCGGCGCGGCAAGCGAGCGGGTTGCCGGTGTAGGAATGCGAATGCAGGAAGCCGCGCGCCATCGTGTCGTCGAGAAAGGCCTCGAACACGAAGGGCTTGCTCAGCACCAGAGACAACGGCAGCGTGCCGCCGGTGATGCCTTTGGACAGGCAGATGAAATCCGGCCAGCCCTCGCCGTCGGCATCCAGCGACTGCTCGCTCGCGAAGAAGGTGCCGGTGCGGCCGCAGCCGACCGCGATCTCGTCGGCGATCAGATGCACCTCATAGACGTCGCACAGCGCACGTGCCGCACTGAGCCAGCCTGCGTCGTGCATCGCGAAGCCGCCAGCACACTGCACCCGCGGTTCGATGATCAGCGCGGCGATCCGCGCGTGGTGGGCTTCGAGGAATACGGTCAGCGCGTCGAGTGCGTGCAGCGGTGTGCTCGACGCCGGACTGGGCAGCACGTGCGCCCCGCGCACCATGGGCGCATAGGCGTCGCGGAACAGTGGAACGTCGGTCACCGCCAGCGCGCCGACCGTTTCGCCGTGGTAGCTGCCGGCGAAGCAGATGAACTCGTTCTTTTCCGGCCGCCCACTGTTGCGCCAGTAATGCAGCGACATCTTCAGCGCGATCTCCGTCGCCGATGCGCCGTCCGACGCGTAGAAGGCGTGGCCGAGGCGGCCGCCGGTCAGGGCCGACAGCTTTTCCGACAGCGCCACCACCGGTTCGTGCGTGAAGCCGGCGAGCATCACGTGGTCCAGCGTGTCGAGCTGGTCACGCAGCGCCTGCACGATGTGCGGGTGGCTGTGGCCGAACAGATTGGTCCACCAGGAACTGATGCCGTCGAGGTAGCGACGGCCATCCGGCGCGTACAGCCACGGCCCCTGCGCGCGGCTGACCGCGAGCAGCGGCAGCGACTGGTCGGCGTGCCACTGCATCTGCGTGCAGGGGTGCCAGACTGCGGCGAGGCTGCGGAAAACGAGGGAATCTGAAGCGGACACGTGACGACACCGGCAGCACCTCCGCCCGACGGCAGAGGCAACGAGGCCAGTATTCTAACCGCCCGCCCGGCACCTCGTCCGGGCGGGCGGCGGAATCACGCTGCGCTGAGCTTCGCCGCCGCGTCGCGCAGCGCGGTGCGCAGTCCCTCTTCCACCACCGGGTGATAGAAGGGCATTTCGAGTGCGCGCTGCACGGTCATGCCCGACTGCATGGCCCAGGCCAGCAGGTGAGCCAGGTGCTCGACGTCGGGACCCATCATTTCGCAGCCGATCAGGCGACCGCTGGCCTTGTCCGCATACACGTGCAGCAGGCCCTTGTTGCGCAGCATGACGCGCGAACGGCCCTGGTCCTCGAACGACACCTCGCCGGTGACGAAACTGTCCGGCGCTAGATCGACGAAGCGCTTGCCGACCGTCGCCAGCTGCGGATCGGAAAACACCACCGCGATCGGCTCGCGACGCAGACCGGGCTGCACATCGGGGAAGCGCGCCGCGTTCTCGCCGGCGATCCTGCCCTCGTCGGCGGCCTCGTGCAGCAGCGGCAGATCGTTGTTGGCGTCGCCGGCGATGAAGATCGGCGTGCGGCCACACTGCATCGTCGTGCGGTCGAACTCCGGCACACCGTTGGCAGCGAGCGTCACCGACGTGTTCTCCAGCCCGAGGTTCTTCACATTGGGCGTGCGGCCGGTGGCGGCGATCACCCACTGGAAGTCCTTGGTCACGACGCGGTCGTCCTGCATTTCCTGCACGATGCGCACGCCGTCCGGTCGCTCCTCGACCGACACTACCTTCGCGTCGGCGTGCAACGGAAACTCCTCGGCGAAGGCGTTCGTCGCGTAGGCCTTCAGCGCCGGATCTGAGAACGGGCCGACGAAATGACCGCGGCCGAACACCTCGACGCGCACGCCAAGACGGTGCAATGCCTGCCCGATCTCGAGGCCGATCACGCCCGGGCCGAACACGGCCACCGATTCCGGCAGATCGGTCCAGTCGAACACGTCGTCGTTCACGATCAGGCGCTTGCCAGCCGGCTTCAGCATCGGCGGCACCGCCGGCGACGAGCCGGTCGCGATGACGGCGCGGCCAAAGGTGACCACCGTGTGTTCATCGACCTGCAGGCTGCGGTCGTCGATGAACTTGGCGTAGCCGCGCAGCTTGTGCTCGACAGGAATGCTGTCGACACCGCGCACCACGAAGCCGACGAAGCGGTCGCGCTCGCGGCGCACGCGTTCCATCACGGCGCGGCCATCGATGCGCACCGAACCTTCGAGGCGGATGCCGAAGGCGTCCCACTTCTCGGTCACGTGCGCCGCTTCCGCCGCGGCGATCAGCAGCTTGCTCGGCATGCAGCCGACGCGGGCGCAGGTGGTGCCGTAAGGGCCGCCCTCGATGATGACAGCCGACTTGCCGCCAGCGATGGCGGCGCGATAGGCGGCGAGACCGGCCGTACCGGCGCCGATCACCGCAACATCCACGATCATTTCCTTCATTTCAGTCTCCCTGGTCGGACGATCAGGGCTGCGCACCCTGCGGTGCGCAAGCCTGATCGTACGGCGGGTCGCCCAGCCGTACGTTCATCGAGCGCCGCTTACTGCGCCGCCGCCCACTTCTCCAGATCTTCCCAACCGCCGATGTGCTGGCCGTTGATGAACACCTGCGGCACGGTCTTCGCACCGACGATGGCCCCCAGGGCACGTGAACGCTCGGTGTGCGGCAGGTTGATCTCGGCGTAGTGGTAGCCCTTCTCCGCCAGCAGCGCCTTGGCCTTGGCGCAGAAGCCGCAACCCTCGCGGGTCAGGATGGCGACCTGATCCGGCTTCTTCGCGTTCGGGTTGATGTAGTTCAGCATCGTGTCGGCATCGGACACCTTGAACGGGTCGCCCGGTTCCTGCGGCTCGACGAACATCTTGCTCACCACGCCGTCCTTCACCAACATTGAATAGCGCCAGCTGCGCTTGCCGAAACCGAGGTCGGCCTTGTCGACCAGCATGCCCATACCTTCGGTGAATTCGCCGTTGCCGTCGGGAACCAGGGTCACGTTGTCGGATTCCTGGTCCTTGGCCCATTCGTTCATGACGAAGGTGTCATTGACCGACACGCACAGGATGTCGTCGACGCCGTTTGCCTTGAACGCCGGCGCCAGTTCGTTGTAGCGCGGCAGATGGGTCGACGAGCAGGTGGGCGTGAATGCGCCAGGCAGCGAGAACACCACCACGGTCTTGCCCTTGAACAGATCGTCGGTGGTGACGTTCTTCCACTCGTTGTTTTCGCGAACGCGGAAAGTGACGTTGGGGACGCGCTTGCCTTCGTGGTTCTGCAGACTCATGTTCATCTCCTTGAGTGATGGACGGGATTCAAAAGGGTGATGCCACACGCCGCTTGCGGCGCTGCACATCGACAGGACGCATTCTGGACATGCGCCACACTTCGGTCCAATTGATTGATTTGATCGTATTGATCGTATAATTCGATCAACAATCCGGAGCATGCTCATGTCCGCCCTGCCCTCCCTGCGCCAACTGCGCTACCTGATTACCGTATCCGAGAAGCTGAACTTCACGCAGGCGGCGGAATCCTGTTTCGTCACTCAGTCGACGCTGTCGGCCGGCATCAAGGAACTGGAAGCCACGCTCGGCGCACAGCTGGTCGAGCGCGAGCGGCATTCGGTCATGATGACGCCGGTCGGCGCCGAGGTCGTGGAGCGTGCCCGCCGGCTGCTGGCCGAAGCGGAGGATCTCACCGAGTGGGCGCGCAATGCCGAGCGGCCGATGAGCGGCCTGCTCAAGCTCGGCGTCATCCCGACCATTGCGCCCTTCCTGCTGCCCGCCGTGCTGCCCGCGGTGCGCGCGCGCTACCCCGAACTCAAGGTGGCGCTGCGCGAGGACCTGACGGGCAACCTGCTGTCGCGGCTCGCCGCCGGCCAGATCGACTTCGCGCTGATCGCGCTGCCCTACGACACCGGCAACCTGCAGGTACAGCCGCTGTTCGACGAGGAGTTGCTGCTGATCGCGCCGGCCGGGCGCGAGGCCGACATGCCGCGCGACATCGGCAAGCTGGACCCGGACGCGCTGCTGCTGCTCGAAGAAGGCCATTGCCTGCGCGGACATACGCTGGGCGGTTGCCGGCTGGACGAACCGCGGGTGACCGGTATGGAGGCGACCAGCCTGTTCACGCTTGCGCAGATGGTCGAGGGCGGGCTGGGCATGGCGCTGCTGCCCGACATGACCTTGCGCTCCGGCCTGCTCGGTCACATGAATCTTGTCGCGCACCGCTTCTCCGAACCGCGTCCGCGCCGTACCATCGCACTGGTCGCACGCAGTTCGAATGCCCGCCAGGAGTGTTTTTCACGGCTGGCCGAACTGATCGCCGGACAGGCGCCGCAATCCGCTCCGGGGCAAGCGGACGGAACCGCCGCCTGAAGGCCGCACTCACATCCGCGTCAGCATCAACGAAGGGAGCATCAAAATGAGTACGATCAACATCGGCATTCCCGAAGAGCAGCGCCGCGCCATCGCCGACGGCCTGTCGCGCCTGCTGGCCGACACCTACACCCTCTACCTGACCACGCACAACTTCCACTGGAACGTGACCGGTCCGATGTTCAACACGCTGCACCTGATGTTCGAAGGCCAGTACACCGAACTGGCGCTGGCCGTCGATCTGGTGGCCGAGCGCATCCGCGCGCTGGGCTACCCGGCACCGGGCACCTACTCGGCTTACGCCAAGCTCACGTCGATCAAGGAGCCGGAAGGCGTGCCGTCGGCCAACGACATGATCCGCCAGCTGGTCGCCGGCCAGGAAGCGGTCGTGCGCACCGCACGCAGCATCTTCGCCGTGGTCGACGAAGCGCACGACGAGCCGACCGCCGACCTGCTGACGCAGCGCATGCAGATCCACGAAAAGAACGCGTGGATGTTGCGCAGCCTGCTCGAAGGCTGATCCCCCGCGTTGCAGAATCTGCCGGCCCGCAAGGGCCGGTTTTCATTTGCGCGCCAGCACTGCGCAGATCCATACGACCAGCGCGCACAGCGCGGCACTGAGCAGGATGTGCGACGGGAAATGCGCACCGCGGGCAACCTGAACGGTTCCGGCCACGCCCCCGAGCAGCAACACGCCAGCCAGCGCCAGTCGACGCCGTGCGCCGACCAGCACCGGCAGCAGTGCCAGCCACATGAAGGCGGTGGCGGCATGTCCGCTGGGCAGGCACTTGCCTGGCCCCGGCTCGGTCGGTCGCATCTCCAGCAGTCGGAAGTACTGCCCCCGGCCCCCGAAATCGCCGACATACCAGGGACAGCTGTGGGCCGACTGTGCCCGCGCCAGATTCACCGCGATCACGGCCAGCAGCGAAGCGACGAGCACGAAAGCCAGACGGCGACGCAGATCGCCCGCCACACCGCGCAAACACATAACAATCCAGCCCGCCAGCAGCGAAACCCAGACCACCACCGCAAGCCACTTCAGGCCGTCGTGCAGCACGGCGGACAGCAGCCACTGCCGGCGCAGCGGAAAGGTGCCGGTCGCCGCGTCGAAGAAGTGCGCGACGCTGGTCAGATCCGCATCGCTCCAGCGGTTGCTCCAGAGCGCCAGCAGCGCCGACAGCACTGCCACGGCGAGCAGGTCGGCGTGCCGCCGCATCACTGCGCGGCAGGCATCTGCAGGCGCCCCTGCTTGAAGGCCGCGGCGGCGGTCTGGTAATAGGCGATCGCCTCCTTCACGCGCTGCGGGTCCGGCTCGGTCGGCGTCGATTCCAGTGTTGCGGGGTCGACGCGGTATGCCCTGACCACGCGCTGCGGCGACAGCACGGTGAGCAGGTCGCCGCGCAGATAGCCCAGGTCCTGGTAGTTGGAAATGAACACGCGATCCAGCTGCACGTGCTCTTCGAAGAAGGCGCGGCCGAAGAAGTGGTCGTCGCCATTCTTGCCCATCACTTCGAGCAGCGTCGGCGCCAGATCGATCTGGCTCAGACGGTCGGTGAATTCGCCCGGCGGCAGCATGTCCGGCGCGTAGAAGATCAGCGGAATGCGGTACTTGGCCACCGGCAGCCGGGTGCGGCCAGCCACCGACGCGCAGTGGTCGGCGACGAACACGAACAGCGTGTCGGCGAACCACGGCTGCTTCTTAGCCTCGCGGATGAACTGGCCGATCGCCCAGTCGGTGTATTTCACTGCGCCGTGCCGGCCGCCCGGCGACGGAATGTCGATGCGCCCGTCCGGGTAGGTGTAGGGCCGGTGGTTCGACGTGGTCATGATCTGCGCGAAGAAGGGCTTGCCCTCAGCCGCCTTGCGGTTCATCGCGATCAGCGCGTTGGCGTACAGCGACTCGTCCGCCACGCCCCACACGTTCTCGAACACGATGCTGTCCTTCGGGAAATCGGTGCGGTCGACGATGAGGTAGTCGTTACCGCGGAAATAGCTGTTCATGTTGTCGAAGTAGCCGTAGCCACCGTAAATGAACATCGGCACCACCCCCTGCGGCGCGAGGATTTCCCCGACTGTCGACAGGTTGTTGTTGTTCGTCCGTCGGACGATGGCCTGACCGGGCACCGGCGGCGTGCCGAGCGACAGTGCCTCCAGACCGCGCACGGTGCGCGTACCGGTGGCATACACGTTGGCAAAGCGCAGTCCTTCGGCGGCGATGCGGTCCAGTTCGGGCGTCAAGCCTTCCTTCGATCCATAGGCACCGACATACTCCGCCGACAGGCTCTCGATGGTCACCAGCACCACATTGCGCGGCCGGCGGGTGAAGGGTGACTTGTCGTGCGGCGGATCGTCCATCGCGCTCGGGCTGTCCTCGGCGCTCAGCGGCAGGCGCTCGACATGCAGCGTACGCAGCACCTCGTCCGCCTCTTCCTGCGGCAGCGTCGCGTACCAGCGTGCGTAATCCAGTTCGTTGCGACGCATCGCCGCCGCCAGCGAGAAGAGGCCGTTGCCGGCCAGTTCGTCAGCGTAGGCGTCGCCGCTGCCTTCCATCTGCTCGATCGTCGCCAGCTGCGCCGCCGTCGGCAGCAGCACGGCCGCCGCCAGCATGGCGACGCGCACGCGCCACGGGCGCGCGGAGACCGCGAACGACAGTCGCCGTCGCAGCACGATCACGAGCAGGGCCGACAGCGACACGATGCCGCCGACCAGCGCCCCGACCGGATAGGACTCGACGATGTTGCCGATCACTTCCTGGGTGTACAGCAGATAGTCGACCGCGATGAAGTTGAAGCGGGTCGAGAACTCGTCCCAGAACACCACCTCGGCGACCGCACCGAACAGCAGCAGCGCCACCGCCAGCCAGAGTACGCCCCAGCGCACACCGCCCATGAGCCGGCTGGCGCGCAGCCGTGCCGGCAGCAGGGCCGAGATCGCGAGCAGCGGTGCCAGCATCCAGGCCAGCGTCGCCGCGTCGAACCACAGGCCGCGCCCGAACACGTGCACTGCGGCGCTGCCGGCGTCGGCGTACAGCCAGAGGCCCAGCCGCAGCAGCGTCCAGACTGACAGCGCCGTCAGCGCAAGTACCAGCAGGAAGGGCAGCGCGCGCCGCTGTGGCGCAAGGGATTCAGTCATGGAATGAAATCGTCAGGCGGCGGATCGCTCGCCGAACCGCTTGTACAGGATGGGCAGCAGCAGCAGTGTTAACGCAGTACAAGAAACCAGGCCGCCAATGACAACGATTGCAAGCGGCCGCTGGATTTCCGAACCGGGCCCGGTGGCGAACAGCAGAGGCACCAGACCGAGGGCCGCCATCGACGCCGTCAGCAGCACCGGCCGCAGCCGGCGCTGCGCACCGTGCACCACGGTGTCCAGCATGGACAGGCCGGTCGCGCGCAACTGGTTGAAATAGCTCACCAGCACCACGCCATTGAGCACCGCGATGCCGAGCAGCGCGATGAAACCGACCGACGCCGGCACCGACAGGTATTCGCCGGACAGCGCCAGGGCGAACACGCCGCCTATCATCGCGAACGGGACGTTGGCCATCACCAGCGCAGCCTGGCGCAGCGAATCGAAGGTGCTGTAGAGGATGAGGAAGATGAGCACCAGCGCCGCCGGCACCACGAGTGCCAGCCGCTGCGCCGCGCGCTGCTGGTTCTCGAACTCGCCACCCCAGGTCAGCCGGTAGCCCGGCGGCAGCTCGACCTTCTGCTGCACCTGCGCGCGAGCGTCCTCGACAAAGCCGACCAGATCGCGCCCGCCGACGTTGGCGATCACCACCATGTTGCGGCTGCCCAACTGGCGGTTGATCTGCACCGGCCCGCCGACGCGCTCGAAGCGCGCGATCTGTCCGAGCGCGATGCGCCCACCGCCCGGCAGCGCCACCGGCAGCTGCGCCAGTTCGTCGGCCGCCGCCGTACTGCCGCGGGCGCGCACCAGCAGCGGAATGCGCCGCTCCAGCTGCTGGATCAGCCCCACCCGCTCGCCCTCGATCTGCGCACGCAGGCCGGCCGCCAGCGTGTCGATGTCCAGTCCGGCACGCGCCAGCGCGTCGTTGTCAGGCACGACGCGCAGATACTGCACGCCTTCGTTGCGCACGAAGAAGACGTCCTCGGCACCCGGTGTCGCGCGCAGCACTTCGGCGATCTCCTCCGCCTTGCGGTTCAGCACGTCGAGATCCGGGCCGAAGATGCGGATCGCCAGATCACCGCGCACGCCGAGAATCATCTCCGATACCCGCATTTCGATCGGCTGCGTGAAGGCGTAGGCCACGCCCGGAAACTCGTTCAGCAGTTCGCGGATGCGATGGATGATCGCCGGCTTGTCGACGCCCGGCGGCAGGCTGATGAAGGTATCCGTCTGGTTCAGGCCCATCGGATCGAGACCGATCTCGTCCGAGCCGGCACGCGCCACCACCTGCAGCGCCTCCGGCACCCGCTCCTTCAGCGCGCGCTGGAACTGGGTATCGATCGCCAGCGACGCATCGAGACTGATGGACGGCAGTTTCTCCAGCTGCACGATGAGGCTGCCCTCGTCCATCGTCGGCATGAAGGTCTTGCCCAGCCCCATGTACAGCACTACGGCGACGACGCCGAGCAGCCCGGCAATGCTGCCCACCACCGCCGGTGCGGCGAGCGCCTTCTGCAGCAACGGTGCGTAGAGCCGGGCGAGCGTGCGCGGCAGCCAGGGATCGGCGTGCGACTTCGCACTCAAAGTGAGCCGCGCCAGCAGCGGTATGACAGTCAGTGACAGCAGCAGCGAACCGGCCAGCGCAAACACGATGGTCAGCGCCACCGGCGCGAACAGCTTGCCCTCCAGCCCCTGCAGGCTCAGCAGCGGCACGAATACCAGCGCGATGATGACGATGCCGGCAGTGGTCGGCACCGCCACCTCGCGCACCGCGTCCAGCACCACCTGCTGCCGTGGTCGTTGGTCGGCACCCGGCTCGTGCAGATGGGCGACCACGTTCTCGACCACCACGACGGCAGCGTCGACCAGCAGGCCGATGGCGATCGACAGTCCGCCCAGGCTCATCAGGTTGGCCGACAGGCCGAACTGTCGCATCAGCAGGAAGGTCCACAGCGCCGACAGCGGCAGCACCACCGCCACCGCCAGCGCGGCGCGCAGATTGCCGAGGAAGAGGTAGAGCATGACGCCGACCAGCACCACCGCTTCCAGCAGCGCCTTCGACACCGTGCCGACGGCGCTGGCCACCAGTTCGCCGCGGTCGTAGAAGGGCACCACCTTCACACCGGCAGGCAGCGCCGCCTGCACTTCCTCCAGCCGGGCACGCACGCCGGCCACCACCTGCTGCGCGTCGGCTCCGCGCAGGCCGAGCACGAGGCCCTGCACCGTCTCGCCCTCGCCGTTGTGGGTGACGCCGCCCATGCGGGTGAGCGCGCCCAGCTTCACCTCGGCAATGTCGGCCACCCGCACCTGGGCGGTCGGTGTCGCGTGCACGACCAGACGGCCGATATCGTCGAGCGAGGTGAGGCGGCCCTGCACGCGCACCAGCAGCGTTTCCTCGCCTTCGTTGATGCGGCCTGCACCGTCGTTGCGGTTGAAACGCTCCAGCGTGGTCCGCAGTTCATCAAGCGTGATGCCGGTGGCGGCCATGCGGGCGGCGTCCGGCACCACTTCATAGGCGCTGGCCAGGCCGCCCAGCACGTTCACGTCGGCCACGCCGCGCACCGTGCGCAGCGCCGGACGGATCACCCAGTCGAGCAGCGCGCGCCGCTCGGCGATCGGCAGATCGCCTTCGACCGTGAACATGAACATTTCGCCCAGCGGCGTGGTGATCGGCGCCAGCCCGCCGGTCAGGCCCGGCGGCAGGTCGCCCATGATGCCGTTCAGCCGCTCGCTCACCTGGTTGCGCGCCCAGTAGATGTCAGTGCCGTCCTCGAAATCGATGGTGACGTCGGTGAGGCCGTACTTGCTGGTCGAGCGCAGCATGGTCTGCTTAGGCAGGCCCAGCATTTCGATCTCGATCGGCGTGGTGACGCGCGTTTCCATCTCTTCCGGCGTCATGCCGGGTAGCTTGACGATGATCTTCACCTGCGGTGCCGACACGTCGGGGAAGGCGTCGATCGGCAGGTTCATCGCCGCATTGAGGCCGACGGCGATCAGCAGCAGCGCCGCCAGCACGGTGAGCAGCGGGCGCGCGAGCGCGCCGCGGGTCAGGGCGTCGAGCATCATTCGGCTCCGCCGTGGCCCAGCCACACCGCCTTGATCGCCGCCACCCCGCTGACCGCGACCGGGGCCTTCGCGTCGAGCGTGCCACTGACGGTGGCCTGCGCGCTGTCCTGCGACAGCACCTGTACCTCAACCGCGCGGAAGCCCTGCGCGGAGCGCATGAACACCCAGCTCCTGCCGTCGTGATGAAGCAGCGCGCCCGCCGGCACCGACCAGGCGGCGGCTGCCGTCGCGCTGCGACGCACCGTGACCCACTGGCCGGGCCGCAGCCCGTTCTTCGTCGGTGGTAGTTCGGCGCGGATACGCACGGTCTGCGTGGCGTCCGACGCGCCCCAGCCTATCTGCGTCACCCGCGCCCTGCCGGCGCTTCCGTCGACCTCGATCAGGTCGCCCTCGCGCACCGACGCCGCCTGAGCGACCGGCAGGTTCAGTTCCAGCATGAGCCTGTTCGCATCGGCCAGGCGCAGCAGCGGGTCCGCCTCGTTCACGCGCTGACCGGGCAGCGCCATCCGTTCGAGCACGGTCGCAGCGGCCGTGGCGCGGACCTGGATGCGGCCGGCCGAAGCGTCGGCCGCCGACACCCCCATCAGGCGCAAGCGCGACTGTGCGGCCGCCAGCGCAGCGTCGGCCTGCGCCGCGGCCGCCTCCGACTCGCGCACGCGGCGCTCGGCGATCAGCCCTTCGGCATGCAGCGCGCGGTCGCGCTCGCGGTTGCCGCGCGCCAGTTCGGCTGCGGTGCGCGCCTGCGACAGCGACGCGCCCATGTCCGGCAGGTCGGCGCTGCGCAGCTCCGCCAGCACAGCGCCGGCCGTCACCTGCTGGCCTTCGGCCACCGGTACCCGCACGACCACGCCGCCGGACGGTGCGGTCGCCACCCACTCGGCATCGGGCGAAGCGACCACGCGCGCAGACCACGGCGTAGCCAGCGCACTCTTTGCCTCGACCGGCAGCGCTTCGCGCACACCGAGACGCTGCATCTGGGTCGGTGCGAGCACGATGTCGGCGGCCTGCGCCGAAGCGGTGATCAGGCCGAGCAGAAGTAAGGCAGCAAAGGGTTTCAAGGCAGTATTCCCAGACTGTGGTTGTAGCGCGCGACGGCGCGCGACCAGGCGATTTCGGCCAGCGCCGCGGCGCGGCGTGCGCTGGCTGCGCGCGCCTCGACCAGCAGGCGCTCGGCCAGCGATGTTTCGCCGAGGCGGTAGGCGCGGCGCCCCAGTTCGACCTCGCGCTCGGCGACTTCTTTCTGACCGAGCGCCAGCGTGCGCGCCTGTTCGCGCGCGTGCAGTTCGTGTTCAGCCTCATGCAGCGCCAGTTCGGCATTGCGGCGGGCGAACGCCAGCTCGTCCTCGGCGCGCGCCAGTTCGATCTGCGCCGGCGACAGCGCAGCGCTGCGGTGGGCCTCGCCACCAAAAGGGATGGAAATCGTCGCGCCGACGCTGTCGGTGGTGGGCATGTCGGCCGCCGTTTCCGAGCGCACGCCGACCAGCAGGCGCGGGACGCCGCTGCCCTGCGCCTGCAGCGTGCCGAGCGCACTGCGCGCCCGCTCGACGTGGGCCTGCGCCATCAGCACCGGCGGATAGCCCGTTGCCTGTGTCGCCACCGCTTCGCGCACCTGCTGCGGCAGCGCCTTCTGCCCGGTCAGCGCGGTCCAGCCGAACAGGCTGTGCGCCAGCTCGACCTGCGCCTCGTACAGCACGGCATCGCGTTCGCGGCGGGCCGTTTCGGCCGACAGCTTCTCCACCGGCGCCGCGTCGCCGGCGCGGATGCGCCGCGCCACGTCGTCTTCCAGCGCGCGGTAAAGATCGACGTCGGCATCGGCCAGCGTCACTTCGGCTTCGGCCTGCAGCACGCGCCAGAGCTGCTCGCGCAGGTCACCGGCCACGCGCCAGCGGTAGGCGCGCAATTCCTCTTCCGACTGCAGCCGGCCGGCGTCGGCCTCGCGCCGCAGCGCGTCGCGCTGGCCGGACCGCCACAAGGGCAGCTCCAGCCCGGCTTCGAGTTCGCGCAGCCCGGTGTGGCCGGGCAGACGGTCGGTCTGGTAGCGCATCTGCACCGCCGGCGGGCCGGACAGCACGCTGTCGGCGCGGGCGGAGAGCGCGCGTGACTCATTCATGCGCGCCTGCGGCAGCGCGCTGCCAGGTGCGCGGCCGGTCGCCAGATCGAGCGCACGCGACAGCGTCAGCGCACTGTCGCGCAGCACCGGCTGCTCGTGCTCATCGGCGTGCGCGGTCAGCGACTGCGCCCATGCCGGCGGGCACAGCAGCACACAGGAGAACAGAAGGACGGAGCGCATGGACGCAATCGACGGATACGGACAGTCGGCAAGCTTGCGCTCAGGCGGCTTGCCGCAGGGTGAACGCAACATGAACGTCTGTTCATGTTGCGGCCACACGGCGTGCAGGCAGAATGGCGTCCGGATTCGCGCCCGGCGGGCGCGTGCAGACCCTTACTCCAGTTCCCACCGACATGCGCATCCTGGTCGTCGAGGACGACAGCGAAATCGCCGGATTCATCTGCCGCGGCCTGCGCGAAGCCGGCCACGCGGTCGACCACGCGCCGAACGGCCGCGAGGGGCTGTTCCTCGCCACCGGCGAGCAGTACGACGCCATCGTGCTCGACCGCCTGATGCCGCAGATGGATGGTCTTTCGATGCTGGCCGCGCTGCGTGCCACCGGCTCGCGCGTGCCAGTGCTCATCCTGAGCGCGCTGAGCCAGGTCGACGAACGCATACGCGGCCTGCGCGCTGGCGGTGACGACTATCTGGTGAAACCGTTCGCGATGTCCGAACTGCAGGCGCGGCTGGAGGTGATCACCCGACGTGGCCTGATGCCGGTGGCCGAATCGGTGCTGCGCGTGGCCGACCTCGAACTCGACCGCATGACGCACACGGTGCGGCGCGGCGGCGAGGAGATCGCGCTCAAGCCGCAGGAATACCGCGTGCTCGAGTTCCTGATGCGCCACGCCAGCCAGGTGGTCACCCGCACCATGCTGCTCGAAGGCGTGTGGGACTACCACTTCGACCCGCAAACCAACGTCATCGATGTACACATTTCGCGCCTGCGCGCCAAGGTGGATCGCCCGCCCTGGCCACCGCTGATCCACACGCTGCGCGGCAGCGGCTACTGCCTGCGCGCCCCCTCATGAGCGGACGCGACGAGGTCGACGCCGGCCAGCCCTATCTGGTCGAACAGGACGGCCAGCTCACGCTGGCCTTCAGCGAACTGGCGGTACAGAGCACGATGGACGCCGCCGCACCGGAGCGGCTGGTGCTCGAATACTCGCGCCTGATGATAGCGTCGCTGCTGTTCGTGCCTGACCCCGGCCACATCGGCATGGTCGGTCTCGGCGGCGGTTCGCTGGTCAAGACCTGCCACCGCCACTTGCCGCAGGCGCGCATGACGGTGGCCGAGATCTCGCCAGCGGTGATCGCGCTGCGCGATCGCTTCCACATCCCGCCGGACGATGACAGGTTGACCGTCACCTGCGCCGACGGCGCCGAGTGGGTTGCGGCGCACGACCGCGCCTTCGACCTGCTGTGGGTCGACGGCTTCGACATCGGTGGCATGCCGGCGGCGCTGACCACGCAGCGCTTCTACGACGACTGCCACGCCGCGCTGCGCGACGGCGGCGTGCTGGCCATCAACATGTACGCCGGCGATGCGCTGAACAGCGCCTGGGTCGAGCGCGTGGCGGCCAGCTTCGCCCGCTCGGTCAGCGTCGTCGACACCACCGATGGCGACAACCGCATCGTGTTCGCCGCCCGCGGTAACGCCTTCCGGCTGTCGGAAATGAAGCTGGCGCAGCGTGCCCGCGCACTCGAAGCGCGGCTGGGCATCGCCCTGCCCGGCATCGCACGCGCACTGATCGACGGCCGGCGGCGCGCACTGGCCGACAGCGAGCAATGAGCCTGCGCCTGAGCACCAGCGCCCGGCTGACGCTGGCCAACAGCGCCCTGCTCGCCGCCGGCTTCGGCCTGCTGCTGATGCTGGTGACCTGGCTGGCCGGGCAGTACATGCTGGGCCACGTCGAGGAAAGTGTCGAAGCCGAGCTGGACATCCTCACCGCCGAGTTCCGGGTTGATGGCGTGCGCGGCATCAGCGGCCTGATCCGCCAGCGGCTGGACGTGCGCTCGGCCAATCACGACCGCGTCTACCGGCTGGAGGACGCAGCCGGCAACCTGCTGATCGGCAACCTGGACCGCTGGCCGGACAGCGCCGGCCGCGAGAGCCTGCCCTTGCGCCTGCCCAGCCTGCTCCACCGCGGACAAACCGAGATCGTCGCCCGCTGGGTGCGCCTGCCGGACGGCAGCCGGCTGCTCGTCGGCTTCGACGAATACGAGGTCGAACAGGTGCGCAGCGACATCCGCCGCGCCGCGCTGGTGAGCTTCGGCCTGATGCTGCTCGCCTCGCTGGGTGGCGGCTACCTGATCACCCGCGCCGCACTGCGGCCGGTCGAAACGATACGGCGCGCCGCGCAGCAGATCATGGACGGCGATCTGCAGCACCGGGTGCCGCTGCGCAGCGGCGACGGCGCGGATGAATTCGACCGCCTGGCGCAGACGCTGAACGGCATGCTCGACCGCATCGCGCGGCTGATCGCCACCGTGCGCGGCGCCACCGACAACATCGCGCACGATCTGCGCTCGCCGCTCACCCGTCACCGTGCGCGCATCGAGGCGGCGTTGAGCCATCCGCCCACGGCGGACGAACTGCCGGACTGGCTGGAGCGCAATCTGGCCGACGTCGACCAGGTGCTGTCCACTTTCCAGTCGCTGCTGCGCATCGCGCGCGTCGATTCCGGCCTGCTGCGCAGCGAATTCAGCGAACTGGATGTCGGCCGCCTGGTGCGTGACGCCATCGAACTGATGGAGCCGCTGGCCGAGGAGCGCGGCCTGCGCCTCGTCGTCAGCGCCCCGGAAGGCGCTGCCTGCACGGGCCACCGCGACCTGCTGTTCCAGACCGTGCTCAACCTGATCGACAACGCCATCAAGTACAGCCCGCACGGCGGCACGGTCGAGCTGTCGCTGACACGCGACGGCGACGACTGGCGGCTGTGCGTGCGCGACGAAGGGCCGGGCATTCCGGCCGCCGAGCGCGAGCGCGTGTTCGAGCGCCTGTACCGGCTGGAAAGTGCGCGCGACACGCCCGGCCTCGGCCTCGGCCTGAGTCTGGTGCAGTCGGTGGTCGCCCTGCACCGCGGCACCATTGCACTTGACGACGCCGCGCCCGGCCTCGCCGTCACGCTGCGCTTGCCGGCCAGACCAGCCGACCGGCACTGAACGGCCCACAGCACACGTCGCGCGGCCGGAACTCAGGACGCCCCGTGCTCGTCCGCCGGATCGCTGGCGCGCATTGGCCGGTAGCGATCCAGCCACGCCGGGAAGTCTTCTGCCGGCATCGGCCGGGCAATGAGATAGCCCTGCGCGACGTCGCAGCCGAGCGCGCACAGCGCGTCCCAGTGCTGTTGCGTCTCGACGCCCTCGGCCACCACCTTGCGTCCGAGGTCATGCACGAGGTCTATCGTCGAGCGGACGATGGCGGCCGAATCGCTGCTGACCGCCATCGCACGCACGAAAGACTGGTCGATCTTGATGCAACCGACCGGCAGCTTCTGCAGATAGCTGAGCGAGGAGTAACCGGTTCCGAAGTCGTCGATGTAGAGCCGTATGCCTTCTGCGCGCAAACCGTGCAGCACGCGCAGCGCGAAGTCGGCGTCTTCCATCACGGCGCTCTCGGTGATCTCGATTTCGAGCAGTCCGCTCGCGGTGCCCCAGTGCGCCAGCATCTGGCGGATCTTGTCCACCAGGTCCTCGTCGCGCAGATTGCGCGCCGACAGATTCACCGCGATGGGCAGCGCGCGCCCCGCGTCGTCCCATTGCCGGTTAAGGCGCAGCACGCGCGCGATCATCCACTCGGCGAGCGGCCGGATCAGGCCGGTGTGCTCGGCCAGTTCGATGAACTCGGACGGCGGAATCAGGCCACGCGTCGCGTGCTGCCAGCGCACCAGCGCTTCGGCACCGCAGACGATGCCATTGCGCATATCGACCTTGGGCTGCAGATAGAGCCGCAGGTCGTCCGCCTCGATCGCGCGTCGCAGATCGCCGGCCATGTTCAGGCGGTGCGAAGGCGCGGGATACAGAGCCGGATCGAACACGACGCAGTCGACGCCCTGCCTCTTCGCCTGGCGCACGGCGATGTCCATGTGCCGGTAAAGGTCGTGCGGCGTTGATCCGTGATCCGGATAAAGCGCGATGCCGGTCCGCGTCGATACATCGATCGGCAACTCGACCAGCTGGAAGGGCTGCGACAGCACCTCGCGCAAGCGACGCGCCATCGACAGCGCAGCGGCACGGTCGCTGTCCGGCAACAGCAGCGCGAATTCGTCGCCGCGCAGTCGCGCCACGAAGACACCGTCCGGCGTCGCACGACTGAGCCGGCCGCCGAATTCGCACAGGATCTGGTCGCCCTGGGTGAATCCGAGCGCGTCGTTGATCTCGCTGAGCCGCTCGATATTCATCTGCAGCAGTGCGAACGGGCGTTCGTGCTGACGGCAGCTGCGCAGTTCGGCCGCCAGCGTGTCGCTGAACAGGGTCTGGTTGGGCAGACCGGTGAGCAGGTCGTACTGGGTCAGCCGGTACATGGCTTCCCGCGTGCGCGCCTGTTCGGCGTGCGTTCGCAGCGTGGATACACCGTAGGCCAGATCGTCGGCCGACTCGCCGATGAGCGACATTTCCTCGTCGCCGAAACCTTCGCTGGCCGCCCGATGAACGGTCAGCAGACCGATGCCGCTGCCCCCCACCCGCAGCGGGCAGGCGACCACCCCGCCGGGCACGGGAGCCGGCAGCGGTGGCAGCGCATCGTCGCCGGCCCGCTCGGTGTCGCTGACGAAACGCATCTGCCCGTCGGCGACGATGGCGTCCATCGCCGCGCGCACCGCTGGCGCGTTGGCGGCCGCCCATGCGCGCAGTCCGTCGATGCCGTCCGGATGGCCGCACTGGGCGGTCGGAACGTAGGCACCGGCGGCGTTGCGCAACCAGACCACCGCCATCGGGTAGGCGCCGATTTCAACCAGCGCGCGACACATGCTGTCCAGCAGTTCGCGTTCGCCGGTGGCGCGCAGCATCGCGCGATTGCCCGCGCTGAGCGTGCGCAGGGCACGGCTTACCTGTTCCAGCTCGCGCACGCGCTGCTCGAGTTCGCCGTTGAGCAGACGTATCCTTTCCTCGGCGCGCTTGCGCTCGGTGATGTCAGCGCCCAGCACGTAGTAGCCGGTCACCTCGCCGCGTTCGTCCTGCCGCGGCATGTAGTTGATCACCTGCCAGACGCCCGGAAAGGGTTCCCAGTCGTAGTTCTGCGGCTCGCCCTTCAGGACTTTCTCGATCAGCGGCGCGGCGATCGCGTAGCGCGTCTCGCCGAGCACCTCGCGCACCGAGCGACCGGCGATGTCCGCGTGATGAGGCGCAAAGCGCTCTCTGTAGTGGCGGTTCACATACACGTAGCGCTGCTGCGCATCGACATAGGCGATCAGCGCCGGCACACGGCTGATGACCGTGCGCAGATGCCCTTCGCTCGCGCGCAGCTGTCGCCGTATCAGCCCGTAGGTGCCGCCGAGCAGCGCAAGCATCAGTATCAGCACGGCCCCGCCGGCACCGACCAGCAGGTCGCTCGAGTGCTTCTGAGCGACGTTCCGGTCGACCAGCAGCCGACGCTCCTCGTTGTCCATCTCGCCCAGGATGCGATCGACGCGCTCGCGCGTCTCGCGCAGCGGCGCCGCGGCCACGAAGGCGTTGGCGGCGTCCTGGCCTTCGTTTCTGCGCAGCGCTTCGATCCGGCGCGAGAGGCCCAGCCGCTGGTCGATCACCTCGCGCAGCTGCGCCCAGCGCGCACTCTGCGCCGGATGGTCGGAGGTGAGCGTGCGCACGCGGTCCAGCTCGATCTCGCGGCGGGCGATCGCCCGGTCGCGCTCGTTCAGCCGCGCCGGATCACCGGTCAGCCTGAAGTTCTGTGTGCTGAGTTCTATCTGCAACGTCTCGACGCGCACGCGCGCCAGGCCGTTCAGCACGTCGTGCGTGTGCGCCACGCGCAGCGCGGCCGCATTGGCGTCGTCGGCAACCTTCCAGGTCATTGCCGCCATGCCGGACACGATCAGCACGGCCAGCAGGAATGCGCCAAGGATCCGCCTTTCGAACCGTGAAGATACGGACCGGGCGGAATGCTTGTCGCTCACCTCAGTGCCCGCTTTCCCCGTCGGCCGGCTTCACGTCGAACGCGATGCAGATGCGTTCCTCGTTCGATTCGAACGGAATCGTCCGGTGGAACAGCGAGGACGGGAACAGCACGATGTCGCCGACCACCGGTAGCAGGGTCCGGCGCGGGAAATCGTCGTGCTCGCGCGGATAATCGTCGCCGTCGGTGCTGAATTCGATGCCACCGGCCGTGCTGCCCGCCGGCCGGTCCGACGGCATCGCCAGGTAGAGCACGCCGGACAGCCAGCCCTCTTCGTGGATGTGCGAGGTCAGGTGGCCGCCCTTGCTCATCTTCACGTACCAGGAACTGGCGAATTCGGTGCGCGCCGGGAAGTCCTGCGCATAGACGCAGTCGTGCGCCGCCAGCGTGGCGCGGTAGCGCGCGACCTCGTCGCGGATCAGCCCGACCAGCCGCGCGATCGACGTTTCGCCGCGGCGGAACAGGTGGCCGGAGGACTGGATGCCGTAGTACAGCCGCCCCTGCTTTCTGCTCTGGATGTCGGCGTTCGCGATGTCGCGCAGCAGATCGGCGTGCAGGCTGTCGCGGGCGTCGGTCAGCGCGTCGAGGTGACCATGATGGACCAGCGCCAACGGGTCAGGACAGAAGCGGTAAGGGTCGGCCGTGCGCCGGTTGCGCGCGTGGTGGGCGGACAGCGTGGCGATCATCGGCGAGCGGTGTCGGCTGTCGAGCAGGCCGTGCAGCCGCGCCTCGAATTCGTCGCTGCGGCGTAGCTTGTACAGGCAGTACAGCACGCGGTCCTGCCAGTCGAGCACACGGGCGCGCTCGAAATACGGCAGCGCCTTGTCGTACTCGTGCAGGTCGTGGTGCAGCAGGCCGAGGTTGTAATTGGCCATGCCGTGCTCCGCATCGAGCGCGAGGGCGGCGCGGAAGGCGGCCAGCGTGCCCTCGCCGTCGCCCTGATCGCGCAGGACTTCGCCGAGGTTGCTGTGTGCGTCGGCGTAGGCCGGCGCCAGTGCGATGGCGCGGCGGTAGCTTTCGGCAGCATCCATCATCAGACCGTAGGCGCGCTGCGCGGTGCCGAGGTTGAACCAGGCCGTCGCCGTCGGCTGGATGTCCAGCGCCTTCTGGTAACAGGCCACCGCCTGCTCGGCGTCGCCTGCCTTCTGCAGCGCGGCGCCCAGATTCGACCACGCCTCGACGAAACCCGGCTCGGCCTCGACCGCGCGACGGTAGGTCGCGATCGCGTCGTCCGGCGCGCCCTGACGGTCGAGCACGGTGCCCAGGTTGAACAGCGCCAGCGCGAAGCGTGGCTGCAGCGCGATGGCGCGGCGGTAGCTCGCGGCCGCGTCGTCGCGACGGCCGAGGGCGTCCTGCACGACGCCCATGTTGTAGAGCAGTTCGGGGAAGTCGCGCTTGATCGCCACCGCACGGGTGTAGGTGGCGAGCGCCTCGTCCAGCCGGCCGCGCTGCTGCTGCACCAGACCGAGATTGCTGAGCAGTTCGGCCGAGCCGGGATTCGCCTTCACCGCGGCCGCGAAAGCGGCCTCCGCCTCGTCCAGCCGGCCGAGACTGGCCAGTGCAGAGCCGAGCACGCTGTGCAGCACCACGGCGCCGGGATAGCGGGCCAGCAACTGGCGCGCCGCGTTCGCCGCTTCGGCCAGACGGCCGGCGTTGTACAGATTGAATACCGGCTGCAGTTCGCCGGGGCCGGGCTGACGGGCGGAGGCTTGCGTGGGCTTCATGATGTCGGTGCGGGTTGCAGGTTGGAGCGGACGCCGGGCGCATATATATAGCGAGCAAAGCGGCAGCGCCAGTTGACCACGCTCAGTCCTCCGCACGAAGTGCAATGCAGCAATCGGCCGCCACGGTATGCGAGGACCGGGTGACGGGCTGTCCATTCAGCAGCACGACACCGGCATCGATCAGGCGCTGCGCCGCAGCACGCGACGGCGCCAGCCCGCGCTCGACCAGCAGCGCGTCGATGCGCACCCGGCCGTGGCGCTCCGGCACCGGTCTTTCCTTGGCGGCGGGCGCAGGCGCCGGTCGGGCGCTGCGACGATGGAATGACTTCATCGCTGCCCCGGCATCACCAGTACCGACGGATAGGGTGCGTCCGGCAACACCTTGGCCGGCACGCCCCACGGGGTCGCATCGGGTGGCGGATCGCCGGTTTCCAGTTTCACGATGCGCCGCTGCGTCGCCTCGTCCGGCGCGTCCTCGACCCAGGTCACCCGCAGCCAGAGGCCGTCGCGCAGCGCGAGCGGCGGTGTCTGCGCGTTGGTGAAGGCGGCCTGGTGCGCCCCGGGCGACCAGATGAAGGTGACGCCGCCGACCACGATGCGCTCCCAGTTCTGGAAGCGGCGGGTGCTGCCCTGCCCCGGATGTGTGATGTCCTCGCGCCACTGCGCATGCGCGAACACCGGACCTTCGACCGTCAGCACGCGACCAGCCGCGAGATGGTCAGCCAGCCGGTTGCGGTCCCAGGTGTTGACGCCGTAGCCGAGCGCGGCAATCAGCAGCGCGAAGAGCGCGATCACGCGCGCGGTACCCGACCTTTCGCCGCGCCGGCGCGCGCGCAGCCAGAAGCCACCCGCGACGGCGAGCAGCGCCAGTCCGAACAGGACGTAGCCGTGGAACTCCGGGGCGCCCTGGCCGGACACGTCGTAGACCGGCTGCCACTTCACGGCATGTCCTCCCCGTCAGCCGCGAACTCGGCGAGCCGCCAGCGGCCGCTGGCGTCGGCGCGCAGATGGAAGGTGTAGGGCGCGCAGTACAGCAGACGATCGGCGCCCTCCGCCTGCGGCCGTGCCTTCGCCAGGCAAGCGCTCAGGCGCGCATCGAACAGTGTGGGCACGACCTGCACGAAAGCGGCGCGGTCGAGGCGGCGGCCTTCGTACAGGAAGGGCAGGCGGGTCAGGTCGGCGATCGCCGCGGCGTCGCGTGCGCGCAGGGCGGTGCGGAAACGTTCGATGAAGGCATCGAACTCACGGCCAGCGTCCGTCGCGCCGGCTGCCGAGGGCGCAGCGGCAAGCAGTGCGGCCAGGGCCAGCGCAGCTGCCCTCATTCCGGGTCCTGCGCGCATGCGGGCTCATCCGGCTGTTCGGTGCAGACGCGCGGCCAGGTCGGCAGATCGAGCGCAACCAGCGGGTTGTCCTGCAGCCCGGCGCAGGCGCGGTCGGTCGAGGGCAGCACACACCGGCGCACGTCGCGCCCACCGCGGCCGTCCTGCGCCTCGGCGACCGCCAGCCGGCCGCCGCGGAAGTAGAGCCGCATCAGCAGCGGCGTGTCGTCCGGTCCCTGCACCACCCACAGCGTGCGGCAGCCGGTGTAGTCGCGGCCAACGCCGCTGTTGCGCGGAAAAGCGAGCAGGAAGCCGCCCGGGGTCACGTAGGCGCCGGCGTCCGGCGGCGGCGTCTGCAGCGCGCAGTGACGCCCGTCGGACGGTATGCCGCCGGGCGCAGCGGCCACGGCAGCGGGCAGCGCCGTCAGGCCGGCGAGCAACAGTATCGGCAGGCGGATGTTCATGACGGTTCCAGCGATGACGACGTGGTGAGTGCAGTTTAGGGTCTGTTGCCATTGAATCACGAGCCGCGTTTGCAGCGTGCGAGGCACGGGCAAGGCGTGCGACGAAGTCGAGACTGGCCGTCTCGACGAGAAGTGCAACGCAGCCCGTGCCTCGCACGCTGCAAACCCGGAGGGCGCGAGTCCCGATGCGCCCAGCTCCGCGTTGGGCCTCCTGGCCTGACGGCCAGTCAGCCGGCGTCGGCCCGCCTTGATCCGGACGCATCGGGATTCGCGCGCGGCCCGCGATTCAATGGCAACAGACCCTAGAACGCCCACCGTTCTCTCGGCCAGTCATCCTTATGGACGCCGGGCAGTCCGGAATCCGGACGGCGGCCGCGGTCGCCACGTTCGATTCCTGTCCGCGGCGGACGCCGCCGCCAGTCACCCACGCGCACCGGACCGCACGGCGGCCGTCCGCGCCCGGCAAGGCTTTCGGGCGGAACGAGGCGTCGCGCAGGGACGGATTCCCGGCTCTGGTACGCGCCTTGCGTCTGCCGCTCCATCCGCGGACACCGATCCGCACAGACGGAGACGACACATGAAGCGATCCACCCTTGCCCTGTTCATCCTCGCCGCCTTCGCCCACAGCGGCCCGGTGCATGCCGGCGTCACCACTGCCGACATCGAGAACGACGCACGCACGACCGGCGACGTGCTGTCCTGGGGCATGGGGACGGAAGGCCAGCGCTACAGCCCGCTGACCAAGATCAACACGAAGAACGTCAAGCGCCTGGTGCCTGCCTGGTCCTACTCCTACGGCGGCGAGAAGCAGCGCGGCCAGGAGGCGCAGCCTCTGGTGGTCGGCGGCAAGATGTTCATCACCGCGTCCTACTCGCGCATCTTCGCGCTCGACACCAAGACCGGCCGCAAGCTGTGGTCCTACGAGCACCGTCTGCCCGAAGGCATCATGCCCTGCTGTGACGTGATCAACCGCGGCGCCGCCGTCTACGACAATCTGGTCATCTACGCCACGCTGGACGCGCAGCTGGTGGCGCTCGACCAGAACACCGGCAAGGTGGTGTGGAAGGAGAAGATCGACGACTACCAGGCCGGCTACTCGTCGTCGGCCGCGCCCATCATCGCCAAGGGCCTGGTGCTGACCGGTGTGTCCGGCGGCGAATTCGGCATCATCGGCCGCGTCGAGGCGCGCGACGCGAAGACCGGCAAGATGGTGTGGGTGCGCCCGACCATTGAAGGCCACATGGGCTACAAGTTCGACGAGTCCGGCAACAAGGTCGACAACGGCATCAGCGGCACCACCAACGCCAGCTGGCAGGGCGACCTGTGGAAGACCGGCGGTGCGGCCACCTGGCTCGGCGGCACCTTCGACGCGAAGACCGGCCTCGCCTACTTCGGCACCGGCAACCCGGCGCCGTGGAACAGCCACCTGCGCCCCGGCGACAACCTGTACTCCTGCTCGACGGTGGCCATCGACGTCGCCACCGGCCAGATCAAGTGGCACTTCCAGGGCACGCCGAACGACGGCTGGGACTACGACGGCACCAACGAATTCGTCACCTTCGACGCCGGCGGCAAGCGACTCGGCGGCAAGGCCGACCGCAACGGCTTCTTCTACGTGCTGGACGCGAACACCGGCAAGTTCGAGCGCGGCTTCCCCTTCGTCAAGAAGCTGGACTGGGCCAAGGGCCTGGACGAGAACGGCCGCCCGATCTACGACCCGGCCAAGCGCCCGGGCGACCCGACCGCCAGCGACGACGGCAAGAAAGGCTCGGTGGTGCACGTGTCGCCGTCCTTCCTCGGCGGCAAGAACCAGATGCCCATGGCCTACAGCCCCGACACCGGCCTGTTCTACGTGCCGGCCAACGAGTGGAGCATGGAAATCTGGAACGAGCCGATCACCTACAAGAAGGGTGCGGCTTACCTCGGCGCCGGCTTCACGATCAAGACCGCCGACCCGAAGGACATCGGCGGCGACTACATCGGCGCCCTGCGCGCGGTCGATCCGAAGAGCGGCAAGGTGGTGTGGGAAATCACCAACAACGCGCCGCTGTGGGGCGGCGCGATGACGACCAAGGGCGGCCTGGTGTTCTGGGGCACGCCGGAGGGCTTCTTCAAGGCAGCCGACGCGAAGACCGGCAAGGAACTGTGGTCCTTCCAGGTCGGCACCGGCATCGTCGCGCCCCCGATCACCTGGGAACAGGACGGCGAACAGTACGTCGCCGTGACGGCCGGCTGGGGCGGCGCAGTGCCGCTATGGGGCGGCGACGTCGCCAAGAAGGTGAGCTATCTGAACCAGGGCGGTTCGATGTGGGTGTTCAAACTGATGAAGGACTGAGCACCCCACCCGCCGACCCGGCGTGGCGCGACAGCCACCCGGGACAACGTCTCCTCATGGTGTTCGCCTGTACCGGGTGAGCGCAACCGGCGCCTCGTGCGCCGGTCTTTTTTTGTACTTCTGCATATGGACATGAGCACCCGTACCGCCGCCGCCCTGCTCGGCCTCGCACTGCTGATCGCCAGCCTGCCCGACGTCACGACCGACGCGCCTACCCGTACCGTCACCGCGTCGGCGCGCTGAGGGCCGTGGGCGCGAGCTTGCTCGCGACGGCCGCCCGAATCGAAGCCCTCGGTCTTCCGACGCCGTATCGCGACCAGAGGTCGCACCCACGAACACACTCCCGATCCACCGTCGGAGCCGGGTTTCTGTGGGAGCGAGCTTGCTCGCGATTGCGGCCGGGATCGAAGCCGTCGCCCCCCAGTCCGACCGATTCCCGCGCGAACGCGTGCGATGTCACAGCGGGCACCGGCTTATCGTGTCACGATGCCGCCCGCTTCACATTCCATCCGCATCCAAACGGGACCCCTCATGAAGAAAGCCGCCGCGCTCGCCGTCATCGCCCTTCCGCTTATCGCCTACACCGGCGGCGCCTGGTACCTGGGCCAGCGCATACAGAATTCGCACGACAGCCAGGCAAAGCAGGTCGAGGGCATTCCGAACGTAAAGCTGCTCAAGCGCGACTATCAGCGCGGCCTGTTCTCGTCGACCGAAACCGTCACTATCGAACTGATGGGCGACACCGCGCGCGCGCTGCAGGCAGCCGGCGAGGAGGAAACGATGGAGCCGATACGGCTGACCGTGCGCACCGATATCCGCCACGGGCCGTGGCTGGGCGGTGCCGAGTTCGACGCCGGCCTCGCACAGTCGGAACTGGTGCTCGAAGGCGAGGCGCTCGAAATGGTGCGCAAGGTGTTCGGCGACCGGAAGCCGCTGGATCTGCGCACCGTCTACCACTTCGCCGGTGGCGGCCGCAGCGAACTGTCCAGCCCGGCCTTCGTGTTCGACGTGCCGGCGGAGGACGACGACGCGATGCGCGTGAGCTGGGACGGCATCACCGCGCGCGTCGACTTCGAAGAGGGCATGGCCCGCTACACGATGAGCGGCAACGCGCCGAAGCTGGAAGTGACCGACGCCAAGGGCACGCACATCGTGCTGAGCGGTCTCGGCCTGACCGGCGAGCAGACGCGTCTGTTCGACGACGATCCGCTGCTGTACTCCGGCCTGCAGCGTTTCACCATCGACGCGATCACCGTGGACGACCGCAGCGGCGCACTGCCGAAGATCGCGCTGGGCAAGCTGGTGTACGAAGCCGATGTGCCCAGGGACGGCGACTTCATCGACCTGATCGCCCGCATCGGCGCCGAGAAGGTCGACGTGGCCGGCACCGCCTACGGCCCGGCACACTACGATGTCTCGATGCGCCACCTGCACGCGCGCACCGCCTCGCGCCTGTACCGCAGCTTCATGACGATGTCGGCGGATCCGACGCTGATCACCAATCCGCAGGCCATGCAGGCGCAGATGGGGCAGCTGATGGGGCCGGCGATCGAGTTGCTCGGTCACGCGCCGGTCGTCGCCATCGACCGCCTGTCGGTCAACACGCCGCAGGGCCCCGCCTCGATGAACGTGAAGGTGTCGCTGCCAGCGATCACGCCCGACGAACTGGCCAATCCGCTGGGTCTGATCGGCAAGGTCGATGCCAGCGGCGCCGTATCGCTGCCGGAGGCACTGGTGCGCAGCATGATGGTCGAACGTAACAAGGCCGGCCTGCTGGCCGTGGTCGGCGACGACGCCGACCCGGACGAACTGGCGGCGATGGCCGACGCCCAGTTCGAACAGACGCTGCAGCCGCTGACCGGCCAGGGCTATGTCACCCGCGCCGACGGCCAGCTGTCGGCCAAGATCGCCTTCAGCAAGGGCCAGCTCACCGTGAACGGCCTGCCCTTCAACCCGGCCGCGATGGCGCAGCCGGCACCGTCGGCACTGGCCGAGTAAGTCAGCCGGGCCGCGTCGTCGCCGACGCGGCCGGCCTCCGGCGGCGCTCGTGCAGGCGGGCGCCCAGCCACAGCAGTGACAGCCCGGCCAGCATCAGCAGCGACATGCGCGGTTCGGGCACCGGCGCCACGGTGACCGAATTCAGCACGAAGTTGTTGCCCTGGCTCGCGCCTGGCGGCAGCACGGTGATGAAACCGCGTCGCAGCGAAAATTCCAGCAGGTCGAACTCGGCCGGAAGTGTGTCATTAACCAGCACGCCGGGCCGCGTCGTCCCGGCCACCGAAAAGCTCAGCTGCAGGAAGCGCGCCACGTCGGGCGTCGCCGCTTCCGCGACCGCCACGCGGAAATAGAGGTTGTCGCGGTACAGCCCGCCCGCGAAGTCGTCGTTGATCACGTCGATTTCGCTGTTCGGCGACTGCGCGGTGTATTGGGTGAAGGTCAGCGCGCCGATGGTCGCGTTGAAGCCGGTGATTGCACCCGGGTAATAGCCTATCCAGTTCAGCGGCTGACCGTCGGCGACCGACGGGTCGTACAGCAGTGACCCCGCGATCTCGTCGCCGACATCGATCCCGGGAAGCGCATAGCCGACGCTGAGGCTGTCCACCACGCCCGAAAAGCTGAGTCGCGTCACCGCCTCGGCCGGCACCGTTGCCAGCAACGCCACCGCTGTCAACGTCGCCGCACCTGCGCGCTGCATTGCCCGCAATCCAGCTTGTTTCATCGCCCTGTCCTTTTTGTTGTCCGGACTTTCAGTCAAGCAGGTGCCGACGACGCTGCGTTGATCCGGATCAGTCTTTCGCGCATTCAGCCGACACGTCGTGCGGCATCAGTTCGGCGGCGATGCCGGCGGCCAGTTCGAACAGCCGCTCCGCCTCGTCGGCGTCGAATTCGCCGTGCTGGCGTTTGCGCACGCCGTGCTCGTGCAGCAGCAGCTGGCGGGTCGGAACGACGTCGCGCTGAGCCAGGCTGCTGCGCACGCATTCCAGCGGGCAGCCGTCGAGCGCGAGGATGGGGCGACCGGAGCGGGCGATGCGCACCAGGTGATCGACATTGCCACCGACGCCAGCGATGCAGGACATTTCGGCCCGCTCGCTGCGGTCCAGCTTCACGGCGATGTGATTGGCCATCTGCGCGGCGCTGGAACAGCCGGAGCAGGCATAGACGAGGGGCAACTGGCGGTGACGGGCGCTCAAGACGATTCTCCTTGCCGGTGCGTCGGCGACTCAGGCAGCCGACGCTGGAGGCTGTTCGCATCCACCGACCGTGCCCCCGGACAGCGCCGGGCCGCCGGGGCCCGACACGCGGGGAAGAACGGGGTCGAATACGGACAGGCCTTTGATAGTCTGGAGTCCCGGCCGTCGCGCCGCCTTGCGTTGCGACAAGGATTGCGCGAACCACCGCCGGTCCGTGCTGTCACGATGGATGTCTGCCCTGCACCGCAACGAAGGAGAGGGACATGGCTGAAACCGACGCAGCAGCCCTGGCACTGGCCAGACCCGCGCCACGCGTGCCACGCTCGACCGCGCAGCGCATCCGCGCGATCCGGCGCTGGACGCCCGTCCTGTGGTCCATCCGCATCGAGCGGCCGGCCAACTACCTCTTCCAGCCGGGCCACTACGCCCGCCTCGGGCTGCCGGTCGACACGCCGGAGGCCGCGGTCTGGCGTCCTTACTCCATCGTATCGGCGACCACCGACAGCGAACTGGAATTCCTGCTGGTGCTGATTCCCGGCGGTGCCTTCACCTCGCAGCTGGCCGCACTGCGCGAGGGTGACACCGTGCTGCTGGAGCAGGCGGTATTCGGCTTCTTCCTTGACAGCCAGCTCGCGCCCGGCGACACGCTGTGGATGCTGGCGACCGGCACCGGCCTTGGGCCCTACGTTTCGCTGTTGCGCACACCTGGCGCGCTCGACCGCTATACGCGCGCCGTGCTGGTGCACAGCGTGCGCCGGGCCGACGAACTGGCCTACCGCGACGAGATCGAGGCGCCAGCCGCGGTGTCGCACGGCAGGCTGACCTATGTCCCCATCGTCACGCGCGAACCCGACGCTACGGCGCTCTCCGGGCGCATTCCGCAACTGATCACCGACGGCGCACTGCAGGCCCACGCCGGGCACACGCTTGAGCCGGCCGACAGCCGCGTCATGGTGTGCGGCAACCCTGAGTTCACGACCGAGATGCGGGCGGTGCTGGCCGAGCGCGGCTTCACGCCGTGCCGGCGCAACAGTCCGGGCAGCATGCTGTTCGAGAAGTACTGGTAGGGCGCGGTCAGCGCGGCACCCGCCACAGATACCAGCTGGCGGCGGTGCGGTGCGGCGACCAGGGCAGCGCCAGTTCGGTCATCTGTCGCGGCGTCGGCGGGCGGTCGAGCCGCCGCAACCGGCGGTAGCCTTCGCGCACGCCGAGGTCGTCCGCCGGCAGCAGATCGGTGCGGCCCAGCGTGTAGATGAGCATCATCTCCACCGTCCACCGGCCGATGCCGTGCAGCGCAGTCAGGCGCGCGATCAGCGCCTCGTCCTCCATTTCGCGCGCCTGTGCCAGCGTCGGCACGACACCGCTGCGGGCCGCTTCGGCGATGCCGCGTATCGTGTCCGCCTTGCGGCCCGAAAAACCGCAGCCGCGCAGCGCGTCCTGTGAGGTGGCACAGACCTGTTCCGGCGTCGGAAAATCCGCGGCGCCATACAGCGCGAGAAAGCGCGCGATCATCGTGTCGCCAGCGCGCACGCTGAGCTGTTGGTAGGCCACCGCGCGCAGCAGCGCCTGCCACGGTTCACGCGCCGGTTTTGGCGCGTGCAGGCAGGGGCCGACCGTGGCGACCAGCGCCGCCCAGTCGTCGTCCAGCGCAGCCAGAAAGTGCGCTGCCTCGTGGTGGTGATGCATCGTGTCGAGGGTGTCCATGGCAGCGCAGTATCGCGACCGTGGCCGGGCGATGTCGACCGTGACGTGCCTCCGGAAGGACCCGTTCGGGCGGCCTCAGCCACCGCCAGCGGCCTGCCGAAGCCGCGTCGCGGTCAGAAGACCGCTCCCACAGGGGTGGTGCGCCCGATCGACGACCTGAGCCTCGATCGGGGTTCTGTGGGAGGGGTCTTCTGACCCCGACAGCGGCTGGGATCGAAGCTTGCTGACTGCGGCGACCCACCCGGATTCAAAAGCAATCGGCGGAGTGCGTTGTCGGTGCGCAGCGATTAATGTCCCGGTATCGACGAGCCGAAAGACGGAAACACGATGACGAACACAGCCAGCCGCCGTGAAGCACGCGCCGCAGCCACGCTGGCCGACCCACGCTGGGCGACGGTACGGGCGCGCGATGCGGGTGCCGACGGACAGTTCGTCTACGCGGTCAGCAGCACCGGCGTCTACTGCCGCCCGTCCTGCGGCGCACGTACGCCGCGGCCGGAGAACGTGACCTTTCACGCCCGCCGCGCCGACGCCGAGGCGGCCGGCTTCCGACCCTGCAAACGCTGCCGGCCGGACCTGCCGCCCCTGGTCGAGCGGCAGGCCGACATGGTGGCCACACTGTGCCGGCAGATCGACCACGCTGACACGCTTCCTTCGCTCGACGCACTGGCCGCGTCGGCCGGTCTCAGCCGCTTCCACCTGCTGCGCGTGTTCAAGGCACACACCGGGCTGACACCGCGCGCCTGGGCGGTGGCACGACGCGCGGAACGACTGCGCGAGCGGCTGGCCGACGGCGCCAGCGTGACCGAGGCCATCGTCGACGCCGGCTACGGTTCGACCAGCCGGGTTTACGAAAAGGCGGCCCAGCCGCTCGGCATGACGCCGCGTCGCTACCGCGCCGGTGGCGCCGACACCGACATCCGCTTCGCCATCGCGCAATGCGCGCTCGGCGCAATGCTCGTCGCTGCCAGCACGCAGGGCGTCTGCGCGATCGCGCTGGGCGACGACGCCGATGCGCTGGCGCGCGACCTGCAGGACCGCTTCCCGCACGCACGCCTCAGCGGCGACGACCCGGATTTCGCGCGCACGGTGGCGCAGGTGGTCGGTCTGGTCGAAGCGCCGCGCATCGGGCTGGCACTGCCGCTGGACATCCGCGGCACCGCCTTCCAGCAGCGCGTGTGGGCGGCGTTGCGCGCGATCCCGCCGGGACAGACGCTGAGCTACAGCGAACTGGCGCAGCGCGTCGGCGCACCGAACGCGGTGCGCGCGGTGGCCAGTGCCTGCGCCGCCAATAGGCTGGCGGTGGCCGTGCCCTGCCACCGCGTCGTGCGCACCGACGGCAGTCTGTCGGGCTATCGCTGGGGTGTGGCGCGCAAGCGCGCGCTGCTCGAGCGCGAGCGCAGCGACTGATGGATCTGTTCGACGAGCAGGAATGCGAAGCGGGCCTCCACGCGCTGGCGCCCGGTGCCGCCCTGCTGCGCGGCTTCGCCCGCGATGCGGCGCCCGCGCTGCTGGCGGCAATCGACGCCATCGCCGCCGGAGCGCCCTTCCGCCACCTGATCACGCCCGGCGGCCACACGATGTCGGTGGCCACGACGAGTTGCGGCACGCTGGGCTGGCACTCGGACGAACAGGGCTACCGCTACACCTCGCGCGACCCGGACAGCCAACGCCTGTGGCCGGCGATGCCCGACTGTTTCAGCGAGATCGCGCACGCGGCCGCGGCACGCGCGGGCTTCCCCGGCTTCGCGCCCGACGCCTGTCTGATCAACCGTTACGCACCGGGCGCGCGGCTGACGCTGCATCAGGACCGCAACGAACGCGACTACAACGCGCCCATCGTGTCGGTATCGCTCGGCATTCCGGCGGTCTTCCTGTTCGGTGGTCTGCGGCGCAGCGACCCGACGCTGAAGCTGCGCCTGGTACATGGCGACGTGGTCGTGTGGGGCGGTCCGTCGCGGCTGCGCTTCCACGGCGTGCTGCCGCTGGCGCACGCCGAACATCCGCTGACCGGCGCCTGCCGCATCAATCTCACCTTTCGCGCGGCGGCATGACACCGCCGGCGTTCAGGCGAGCAGCGCCTGCATGATGCGGCGGTGCATGCCGCGCGGCGTAAAGCGGACCGAGAATGCCGACAGCTTGTTCAGCAGCCCAGGCACCACGCAGGCGCGACCGTCGTCGAGCGCGCGCAAGCCGGCTTCGGCCACCGGTCGCGGCTGCATCAGCATCAGTTTCAGCGTGGCCGACGCCTCGTGCCCGGCGGTACGGGTGAAGCCGGTGTCGGTCAGGCCGGGCGCCAGCACGGTGACGGTGACGCCGTGCGGCGCCAGTTCGTCGTGCAGGGCTTCGCCCAGACTGAGCACATAGGCCTTGGTCGCGGCGTAGGCGGCGTAGACCGGCGACGCCATGAAGCCGAGCAGGCTGGCCACCAGCAGCATGCGACCGTCGCCGCGGCGGCGCATGTCCTCGCCGTAGAGGCGGGCGAGCTGGGTGAGCGCCGAAACGTTCACGTCCAGCATCTGCTGCAGGCGCCGCGAATCCGCCTCGACGAATTCGCCGTGCACGCCGAATCCGGCATTGTTGATCAGCGTGTCGATACGCAACCCCAGTCCGTCGGTCCGTCGCTTCAGTTCGATCGGCGCGTCCGGCTGCGACAGATCCAGCGCGGCCACCCGGACGGCAACCCGATGGGCGGCCGTCAGTTCGGCGGCCAGTGTCTCCAGTGCCTCGACGTTGCGTGCCACCAGCACCAGATTGCGTCCCCGCGCGGCGAGCAGGCGCGCGAACTCGACACCCAGTCCGCTCGACGCGCCGGTCACCAGCGCCCAACCGCTTCCATTTTCTGCACTCATGTCCGTCTCCCTCTTTGTCGTGCGCCGGTCGAGTCCGAGGCGTCGCGCATCTTTCGTGCGGTGGTAAAGCGTCTGCCTGCCTCTTTGGATATAGACCTCACGATCGAGCGTTGCCGGTTGGCGCGCGGTCTGCTGTTAATCTCGCGGAAAGCGGGCGACCGAGCGGTCGCCGGAACGTCGCCATGCGAGCTCACTCCGTGCACCTTCCCATCCACGTAGACCCGACCCTGGACAGCACGCTGCAGGCGCAGATCGTCGCCCAGATGCGCGCGCTGATCGAGCACCACCTGCTGCCGCCCGGCGCGCCGGTGCCGGCGACGCGCGACCTCGGGCGACAGATCGGCGTATCGCGCAACACGGTCACCGCCGCCTACGAGGAACTGATCGCGCAGGGCTATCTGTACACCGAGCGCGCGGTCGGCACCTTCGTCGCGAAGACGCTGCCGGACACCCTGATCCGCTCGCCGGACAGCATCGACGACCTGCGCAGCGGCGCCGAACACCGCGCGCTGAACCTGCCGCTGCCGTACGGCGGCCGCGGCCTGACCGGCCTGCATCGTCCGGCCCAGCCCGGCCTCGCAGCCGACTTCGTGTTCGGGCGCGCCGACCCGCGGAGCTTTCCGGAACGCATCTGGCGCAAGCTCATCGTCGAATGCCTGGGCGGCGCGGCCGAGCGCATGAGCGAGTACAGCCACCCGGCCGGTCTGCCCGAACTGCGCCAGCTCATCGTGAATCACCTCGCCACCACGCGCGGCATGGTGGCCTCGACCGAACAGCTGCTGCTGGTGGCCGGCTTCCAGCAGGGCATCGATCTGGTCGCGCACCTCTTTGTCGGCACCCGTACGCCGGTCGTGATGGAGGCGCCCACCTACCGGGGCGCGGCCTTCCTGTTCGAAAGCTATGGCGCCCAGGTCATTCCGGTGGCCGTCGATGCGCACGGCGTGGACGTGCGCCAGCTGCCGCAGCGGCGGGTGAAGCTGGTCTATGTCACGCCGTCGCACCAGTTCCCGACTGGCGGCACCATGCCGCTGCACCGGCGCCTCGCGCTGCTCGAATGGGCCGCGCGCAACGGCGCCTACATCCTGGAAATCGACTACGACGCCGACTACCGCTACGAAGGCGCGCCGCTGCCAACGCTGCAGTCGCTGGACCGCAACGGCTGCGTCATCTACATCAATTCATTCACCCGCACGCTGGGCCCCGGCCTGCGCATCGGCTACATGGTGCTGCCGCGCGATCTGGTGCGCACCGCAGTGACGATCAAGTCGCTGATGGACAACGGTCTGCCCTGGCTGGAGCAGGCGACAATGGCGCAGTTCATCCGCGACGGCAGTTACGACACCCACCTGCGTCGCCTGCGCACCGCCCACGAAGCGCGACGCAATGCGCTGGTCGGCGCACTGCGTGCGCAGCTGCCGGAAGTGCGCATACAGGGCGCCGACGCCGGCCAGCACGTTCTGCTGCGCCTGCCCGAATCCTGTCCGCCGGCGGTCGATGTTCAGGCCGCCGCACGCGGCTTCGGCACCGGCGTCTATCCGCTGTCCGACAGCCCGGTGTGGTTACACGAAGGGCTGCCGGGGCACGAACGCTGCCTGATGCTGGGCTACGGGCATCTGGCAGAGGCGCAGATCGAGCGCGGCATCGACGGGCTGGCGCAGGCGCTTGCCCGCTGAACGACGCTGGGCCCGAGGCAAGGCAGTCGGTCAAGGCCGGCAGTCACCGCTGGCACCATCCTTTTTTCTCCGACTGGCCCTGTCTCCCCTCCCCGCCACTGACTAACTTTCATCCGGCAGACATCGGGACCGGGCTCCGCAGAGGGCCCGCCCATCCGCCCCTTGTCACCTTTTCTACCGGGAGAAAGCCATGTCCACCCATTCGAGCGAAACCCTCGTCGTCCGCGGTGCCTGTCCGCAGGATTGCCCCGATACCTGCGCTTTCCTGTACCACGTCGAGGACGGCAAGCTGGTCGAGGTGACCGGCGATCCGGATCACCCGATGACGCGCGGCGGGCTGTGCGTGAAGCTGAAGAACTTCGCCGAACACCACTACAACCCGGACCGCCTGCTGTACCCGATGAAGCGGGTCGGCCCCAAGGGCTCCGGCATGTTCGAGCGCATCAGCTGGGACGAGGCGCTGGCGACCATCAAGTCGAAGTGGACCGACATCATCGCGCAGTACGGCACGCAGGCCATCATGCCGCACGCCTACCTGGGCCATCAGGGCACGCTGAACGGGCTGACCGCCGGCGACGCCTTCTTCAACCGGCTGGGTTCGACCGTGGCCGAGAAGACCTACTGCGAATCCGGTTCCTCGACCGCCTGGATCATGACCGTGGGGCCGACCGGCGGCATGGACGTGGAAAGCCTGGCCGTGTCGAAGTACATCATCGTGTGGGGCATGAACATGCTCAACACCAATCTGCACGGCTGGCCCTTCGTACTGAAGGCCAAGGCGGCCGGCGCCAAGATCGTGGTGATCGACCCGGTGCGCACCCGCACCGCCAAGCAGGCCGACTGGCACATCCGCATCAGGCCGGGCACCGATGCCGCGCTGGCGCTGGGCATGATGAACGTGATCATCAGCGAGGACCTGTACGACCACGACTACGTCGAGAAATACACGCTGGGCTTCGACCAGCTGAAGGCGCGCGCGGCGGAATTCCCGCCCGAGCGGGTATCCGAAATCACCGGCATTCCGGTGGTCGACATCCTGACGCTGGCGCGCGAATACGCCGGCACGCAGCGCTCGGCGATACGCCAGGGCGTGGCGGTCGAACGCAGCCCGGGCGGCGGCGACGCGGTGCGCGCCATCACCTGTCTGCCGGCGCTGACTGGCGCCTGGCGCTACCCGGGAGGCGGCACCATCGAAATGCCGATCTGGGAATTCCCGTTCAAGTTCGACTTCATGTGCCGGCCGGACTGGATTCCGCCGGGCACCCGCGTGATCAACGAACTGGACCTCGGCGCCGCGCTGACCGGGGCGATGCCGCTCGACCCGCCGATCAAGTCGCTGTTCGTCTACAACTCCAACCCGGTGTCGCAGGCGCCGGGCGCCGGCACCATCGTCGAGGGGCTGCAGCGCGAAGATCTGTTCATGGTGTGCAGCGAGCTGTTCATCACCGACACCGCCAAGTACGCCGACATCCTGCTGCCGGCGACGATGCAGGCCGAGCAGCTGGACATCATGGTGACCTGGGGCCACCTCTACATGCACCTGAACCAGCCGGCCATCGCGCCGCCGGGCGAGTGCGTGCCGAACGTCGAACTGTTCCGCCGGCTGGCGAAGACCATGGGTTTCACCGACGAACACTGGGACCTCGACGACTGGGAAATGCTGCGTCGCTGCTACGACTGGGACGCGCCGGTGATGAAGGGCATCACGCTGGAAGCACTGAAGGAAAAGGGCTGGATGCGGCTCGACGTCGGCCTGCCGGACGAGCGCACGCCGCACGCCACCGGCGACTTCAAGACGCCCTCGGGCAAGTGTGAATTCGCGTCCAGCCTGGCCGCCGGCGGCAACTTCGTCGTACCGGTGTGGCGCTCGGGTTACGAGGCGATGCAGCCGGGCACGCCGGTCGATCCGGTGCCGAACTACATCCCGTCGGTCGAAACCATGCTGCCGGATGGCGCCAGCGCCTTCCCGATCAATCTGGTATCGCCGAAGCCGCACGCCTTCCTGAACACGCAATACGCGAACGAGCCGACGCAGCAGCGTCGCCAGGGCGAACAGATCATCGTCATCCACCCGATCGACGCCGGCCCGCGCAGCATCGAACAGGGCAGCTATGTGCGCGTGTTCAACGAGCGCGGCGCCTTCGAGGCGCGTGCCGAAGTGAGCGAGGACGTGTCGCCCGGACTGATGATGACCAACGTCGGCCACTGGCCGGGGCTGAACCGCAGCGGCACCGCGGTCAACTCGACCACCTCGACCCGGCACTGCAATCTCGGCCAGGCGGGGACCTACTCCGACAACCGCGTCGACGTGCAGAGGGTTTGAGCCATGACCCATGTCGTGACCGACAACTGCCGCGGCTGCCGCTACACCGATTGCGTGGCGAGCTGCCCGGTGGCCTGCTTCCATGTGAACGAAGTGCGCGTCTATATCGACCCGGCGGTGTGCATAGACTGCAGCGCCTGCATTCCGGCCTGCCCGGTGCACGCCATCGTCGAGGAATTCGACCTGGCGGAGGACCAGCAGCACTGGATACGCATCAACGCCGAGGCGGCGCAGCGCTATCCGGTCATCCGCGCGCGTCTGGCACCGCTCGACGGCGCCGACGCGCGCCGGCAGCAACTGGGACTGTGATGCGCGATGGCGATACCCGGAACTGAAGGCCAGCCCCTGCGCGTGGCCATCGTCGGCAGCGGGCCCGGCGGCTTCTACGCCGCCGAAGCCCTGCTGGAAAGCGGCCTGCAGGTGGAGATCGACCTGATCGAACGCCTGCCGGTGCCCTTCGGCCTGGTGCGCTTCGGCGTCGCGCCCGACCATGCGAAACTGAAGTCGGTAACCACGGTGTTCTCGCAGATCGCCGAAGACCCGCGACTGCGCTTCTTCGGCAATGTCGAGCTCGGGCGCGACCTGTCGGTACGGCAGCTGGGCGCGCTCTACCACGCGGTCATCGTCGCCACCGGTGCCGCCGGGGACCGCCGGCTCGGCATCGACGGCGAACACCTGCCGGGCGTGCACGCGGCCGGCGATTTCGTCGGCTGGTACAACGGCCGGCCGGAATGCGCCGAGCTTGAATTCGATCTGCAGCAGGAGGTCGCAGTGGTGATCGGCCAGGGCAATGTGGCGATCGACGTGTGCCGCATCCTGGCCAGCCCGGTCGATGTGCTGCGACGCACCGACATCGCCACGCATGCCATCGACGCGCTGGCGCGGTCGCGCATCCGCGAAATCCACCTGGTCGGCCGGCGCGGGCCGGTGCAGGCGAAGTTCACGCCGAAGGAGTTGCGCGAGCTGGGCACCCTGCCCGGCTGGCAGCCGCGCATCGATCCGGCGGCACTCGTGCTCAACGACGCCAGCCAGGCCGAACTGGCCATGCCGGGCTTCGTTCACGCCCCGCGCAACGTGGACATCCTGCGCGGCTTCGCGCAAGCGCCGGTCGACGACGGGCGGCGCCCGCTGCACCTGCATTTCCACCGCGCGCCGGTGGCGCTGAGCGGCGAGTCGCGGGTGGAACGGATCGAACTGGAAGCGCAGGCGCTGTCGGGTACAGCCGGCGCGCAATCGGCCTCACCGACCGGCGAACGGCTGAGCCTGCCGGCCGGACTGGTGCTGCGCAGCGTCGGCTACCGCGGCACGCCGCTGCCCGGCCTGCCCTTCGATCTGGTGCGCGGCGCGCTGCCACATCGCGAGGGTCGCATCGTCGACACCAGCGGCAAGGTGCTGCGCGGCTGGTACGCGACCGGCTGGATCAAGCGCGGCCCGACCGGCGTCATCGGCACCAACCGCGCCGACAGCGTGGACACGGTGGCGAGCCTGCTGGCCGACCTCGCGCAGCTCGACGCTCCGAAAGCCGGCCGCGCCGGCCTGCTGGCGCAACTGGCAGCCGACCGCAGAAAAGTGGTCGATTTCGCCGGGTGGCGCGCGATAGAGCAGGCAGAAGCCGAGCGCGGACGCGCAGGCGGAAAACCGGCAGAGAAGTTCGTCCGCGTCGAAGACATGCTGAGTGCCGCCGCGGTTGCCGGAGCCCCGCAGTCGAGGGAGCCCGCTTGCTCGCACTAGCGGCCTGAATAGAAGCCCGCGGCCTGCTTGAGCTGCGTCGCGACCAAAGGTCGCTCCCACAAGGAATGCGCCCGATCCACGGCTGGCGCCAGGGCCGGTTTTCTGTGGGAGGGCTCTTCTGACCCCGACTGCAGCCTGTATCGAAGCCGGCGGCCGGCCGAAGCTGCATCGCGACCAGAGGTCGCTCCCGCAAGGAATGCGCCCGATCACGGCTGGCGCCAGGGGCGGGTTTCTGTGGGAGGGGTCTTCTGACCCCGACAGCGGCCTGGATCGAAGCCTGCTGACCGCAGCGGCCGCATCGCGGCCAAGGCTGTTCCCACAAGAGCACTCGCGGTCGGGCCGGGGTTCGTGGGAGCGAGCTTGCTCGCGATTCCGACGCTAAGGTCAGGCGCTGCCGTAGCGCTGGCGTGCCACCACGGCGAGACCGCAGCCGACGCTGCCGTACAGATCGCCCTCGACCGGCTGCGCGTCCGCGAAGCGGGCGGCCAGGGCCAGGCGCAGTGCCGGCACGCCGCTGGAACCACCGGTGAAGAACAGCGTGTCGACCGCCGACGGCGCGAGACCCGCCTGCGCGACGCAGGCGAGCGCGGCGTCGCCGACGCGGGCGATCTCTGCCGCGATGGCGTCCTCGAACGCGGTACGACTGACCGGTACGTGCAGACCCGCCTCGGCCACGCCCAGATCGAGATCGACCCGTGGCGTGTCCGACAGCGCAATCTTCGCCGCCTCCGAGCGGATCGCCAGATGGTGACCACTGCGCTCGCGCAGCACGCGCAGCAGCCGCTCGAAGCGGCGGCCATCGACCACATCGCGCGCCATGTCCTGCAGACCGGGCAGCACGTCGCGGCGGTAGGCCAGGTGGATGGTGTGCCAGGTGGCGAGGTTGAAGTATGTGCTGTTGGGCAGCACGGCGCCGCTGGCCAGCAGGCCGCCCATGCCCAGTTCGGGCATCACGCAGGCGAGCGACAGACGCTTGTCGAAATCGGTGCCGCCGATGTGCACGCCGGTGTTGCCCAGCAGGTCGGCGCTGCGGTCGACATGGCGTCGGCGCTCGGGTGACAGCCGCACCAGCGAGAAGTCGGAGGTGCCGCCGCCGATATCGACCACCAGCACCAGCGATTCGCGTTCGACCGTCTGCTCGAAGGCGTGCGCAGCGGCGATCGGTTCGAACTGGAAGCTCACGTCGCGGAAGCCGGCGCCGCGCACGATGTCGGCCAGCGTGTCCTCGGCCAACTTGTCGGCCTCGGCGTCGTCGTCGACGAAGCGCACCGGGCGGCCGACCACCACCTGTTCGAAGCGCGTCTGCGCCGCGGTCTCGGCGCGCTTCTTCACTTCGCCGATGAAGCCGCCGATCAGATCGCGGAAGGCCAGGTGACGGCCGCCGACATCGGTGCCGGCGTCCATCAGGCCGCTGCCGAGCAGGCTTTTCATCGAGCGCATCAGCCGGCCTTCGAAACCTTCGAGGTATTCGGCCAGCGCGGCCCGGCCGACCGCCATCGAATCCTCGTCGAGGTTGAAGAACACCGCCGACGGCAGCGTGGGCTTGCCATCTTCGAGCGGCAGCAGGCGAGCCAGCGGGCCGTCGTGGATGGCGGCGGTGGAGTTCGAAGTGCCGAAGTCGATGCCGCAGGCGGAGGTGTTCATCGGGCAGTGCGGTGGTGCGGAAGGCCGCGCAGCGTACGGGGGCGGCGCACAGCGTGCAAGTTCAGCATGCGTTCGCGCGCACGATTTCGGCAAGCGCGCGTTCGCTGCCCGGCGCGGTGTCGAAGAAGAGCGAGGGCTCGATCAGTTCCAGCTCGATCAGCACCGGCCGGCCGTGCAGCCGCAGCATGTCGACGCGCGCGTAGGCGCAGGGGCCGGGTGCGGCCGCCAGCGCCGCCTCGGCCAGCGCGAATTCGTCGTCGGCCGGCGCGTGTGCGCTGGCAACCCCGCCCCAGATGTCCTGGCAACGGTAGTCGCCGGCCTGCGGCACCTTGCGCACCGCGTGCGAATAGCGGCCGCCGAAGAAGATGAGCGACACCTCGCCATCGGCGATGCCCGGCACGAAGGGCTGCAGCAGCACGTCACCCTCGGCCACCAGCGCACGCAGGTGATCGGCGCAGGCGGCACTGTCGGCGGCGCCACGGAAGGCGCCGAAAGCGCCTATCGACACCGCCGGCTTCACCACCACCTCGCCGCTGCCGAATTCAGCCAGCACCTGCGCGACCTCTGCACTGCGCCGCTCGACGAAGCGCGTCGGCACGATGTCCACACCGCGCGCCGCGAGGTCGAACAGGTAGCGCTTGTGGCTGTTCCACTCGATCACCGGCAGCGGATTGAGCAGCCGGCTGCAGCGATCGACCCGCCGCGCCCAGGCGAGGAATTCGGGCAGGCGCGTGTGGTAGTCCCAGGGCGAACGCAGCAGCACGCAGCGGTAGGCCGACCAGTCGACGTCGGCGTCCCACGCGACCAGATCGACCGGCACGCCGCAAGCGGCCATCAGCAGTTCGGCGTCGCTGTCGGGCTTGGGCATGTCGGCGCAGGTGACGAAGGCGATCTCGGGACGGGCGCTCATGGCGGGACGGAATCCTTGAAGTGGGCGGGTGCGAGACGTGTGGTGGACGCAGGCACGACGACGTCCGGTTCGTATGCCTGCAGCCGCTGAGAGAGGCGCCATGATACCGGCGCCGGACGCCCTCGCGCCGTATCCGTCAGGCGCGCATGAAACTCGCCATCCTCATGAAAGAAAACATTTTTTGCAATGCACAAGTACAGTCCACCGGCGGCGCGCCGATATCTGATGCGAGCGCCGCCGATGTGAGCACGGCGGGCCTTTTGGCAACCCCGATGAGCAGCAGAACCTTGACTTCAACCCCGCATCCATCGAACTCCGCGTATTCAGAACGGCCTGCGCACGGGCAGGTGGAGGGCGACCGGCGATTCCGCCTGCTGTTCGAGCGCATACCGGATCCGATGCTGCTGCTCGACGTCGAATCGGGCGTGTTCACCGACTGGAACCCGGCGGCGATGCGCATGCTGAACTTCCCGGCCCGCGAGGAGGTGATCGCGCTGCGTCCGGCCGACATCTCGCCGGCGCACCAGCCGGACGGCCGTGCGTCCGACGACAAGGCGCGCGAAATGATGGACATCGCGCGGCGCGAAGGCAGCCACCGCTTCGAGTGGACCATCTGCAGCCCGTATCGCAGTGAGGTCGTGATCGAGGTGCTGCTGACCACCATCGCCATCGACGGCCGCGAGGTGTTCATCACCACCTGGCGCGACCTCAGTCAGCAGAAGCGCACCGAACGTGATCTGCTGGCCAACAAGCTGCGCTGGAAGTTCGCGCTGGAAGGTGCCGGCGACGGCGTATGGGACTGGAACATCCAGGACGGCACCGTGTTTTTCAGCCCGCGCTGGAAAACCATGCTGGGCTACGACGAACAGGACATCGGCAACGCGCTGTCCGAATGGTCGGAACGGGTACACCCGGACGACCTGCCGCGGGTGATGGCCGACGTGCAGGCCCACCTCGACGGCCGCACGCCGGGCTACCGCAACGAACATCGCATGCTCTGCCGCAACGGCGACTACAAGTGGATACTGGACCGCGGCAAGGTGGTCAGCAGCGACGCCGACGGTCGGCCCCTGCGCATGGTGGGCACCCATACCGACATCACCGAACGTCGCCGCGTGCAGACCGAACTCGAGCGCGCCGAAGCCACCCAGCGCGCGCTGCTCGACGCGATGGCCGACGGCGTTTTCGTTGCGCAGGAACACCGCTTCGTATTCGTCAACCCGGCCCTGCCACGCATGCTGGGCTATACGGTCGAAGAATTCACCGGCCTGCATTTCGCCGACGTATTGCACCCCGACTTCCTCGAACTGTGGAGCGAGCGCTACGAGCGGCGCATCGGTTCCGGGCCGGAACCGCAACGTCGCTACGAGGTGCAGTTGCTGAACCGCGACGGCGACCGGCCGCTGTGGATCGAGCTGATCGCCTCGCGTTTCACCTATCGCGACGAACCCGCCGTGCTCGGCATCGTGCGCGACATCAGCGACAAGAAGATCAACGAACAGACCATCTGGAAGCAGGCCAACTACGACGCGCTGACCAATCTGCCCAACCGTCACCTGCTGCTGCATCACCTGCGCCAGGAAATGCGACTGAGCCAGCGCAGCGGTCGCCAGCTGGCGGTGCTGTTCATTGACCTCGACCGCTTCAAGGAGGTGAACGACACGCTGGGCCACCCGGCCGGCGACAGCCTGCTGCAGCAGGCGGCGCAGCGCATCACCGGCTGCATGCGCGACACCGACGCGGTCGCCCGTTTCGGCGGCGACGAATTCGCGGTGGTGCTGGGCGGGCTGGAGCACCCGGACGTCGTCGAGCAGATCGCCGGCAAGATACTGAGCGCCCTGCACCAGCCTTTTCAGCTGTTCAACGAACTGGTCTATGTGTCGGCTTCGATCGGCATCACGCTGTATCCGGACAGCGCGCAGAGCCAGGAGGATCTGCTGAAGCAGGCCGACCAGGCGATGTACGACGCCAAGCGCGCCGGACGCAACCGGATGAGCTATTTCACGCCGTCGATGCAGGCCAGTTCCGAACGCCGGCTGCGCCTGGTGTCGGACATGCACACCGCGCTGACCACCGGCCAGTTCCATCTGGTCTATCAGCCCATCGTCGAGATCGCGACCGGCCGCGTGCGCAAGGCCGAAGCACTGATACGCTGGCAGCACCCGGAGCGCGGCCACGTGTCGCCGACCGAATTCATACCGATCGCCGAAGAGACCGGTCTCATCCTGCCGTTGGGCGACTGGATCACGCGCACCGCGGTCGGTTTCGCACGCCATCTGCAGCAGCGCCTCGGCGACACCGTGCAGATCAGCATCAACCATTCGCCGCTGCAGCTGCGCAATCGAAACGGCGACTATCCCGGTGTGGTCGAGCTGCTGCGCACCCTCGATGCGCCGGGCAGCCTGGTGGCGATCGAAATCACCGAGGGCATGCTTGTCGAGGCTGACGAACCGGCGCTGGAATGCCTTTACGCGATGCGCGACGCAGGCGTCCAGGTGTCGCTGGACGACTTCGGCACCGGCTATTCCTCGCTGTCCTATCTGAAGAAGTTCGACATCGATTACCTGAAGATCGATCAGTCCTTCGTGCGCGGCCTGTCGCGCGACTCCAGCGAACTCGCGCTGTGCGAGGCAATGATCGTGATGGCGCACAAGCTCGGCATGCAGGTGATCGCCGAGGGCGTCGAAACCATCCACCAGCTCGACCTGCTGCGTGCAGCGCAGTGCGACTACGCGCAGGGCTACCTCTTCTCGCGCCCGCTGCCGGCCGAACACTTCGAAGCCTGGTTGCGCGAGAATGGCTGAAATGCACCACCCGTCCGGCGCCTCGCCGGATGGCCCCGCAGCCCGCATTTCAAATAGAGAGAATGGCACTAGACCTTATAAAGGCCACTGCACTGATCCTGGCGCTCAGCCTGCTGCAGGGCTTCAACGCCCGCTTCTGGGGTGAGCGCCACGCCGCCCGGGCGATCGGCTCGGGACTGATCTTTGGCGTCATGTGCGTGGTCGGCATGATGATGCCGATCACCCTCACTCCCGGCGTCATTTTCGACGGTCGCTCCGCCGTGCTCAGCATGGCCGCACTGTTCGGCGGTCCGGTCGTCGGCGCCATCGCCGGCGCCGTGGCCGCCGCCTACCGCCTGCACCTGGGCGGCAGTGGCGCGCTGGTCGGCGTCGGCGTCATCACCGTTTCGGTGCTGCTCGGCCTGCTGATGCGCGCGCTGGTCAGCCGCGGCAAGGTCACGCCCGGCTTCCTGCCCTTCCTCGGCCTCGGTGTCGTGGTACATGTCGTGGCGCTGCTGTTCTTCCTCGGGCTGCCGGGCGACACCGCCAAACGCGTGTTCGATACGCTGGCCCTGCCCTATCTGCTCACGCTGGCGCCGGCCACCGCGCTGCTCGGCATGCTGCTGCTGGACCTCGATGAACGTCAGCGCACGGGCAAGGCACTGCGCGACAGCGAAGCGCGCATGCGGGCGATCACCGAGGCAGTGCCCGACGTGCTGATGGTGCTCGATGAGGACGGGCGCTATCTGAAGATACGCGCACCGGACGAGAAGCTGCTCGTCGCCGACGCGGAGTCGCTGAGCGGCAAGCTGATGACCGATGTGCTGCCGCCGGAAAAGGCGGCCATGTTCCAGGACTACGTGCGCCGGACACTGCAGTCCGACAGCGCCCAGATGCTCGAATACACGCTGGACACGCGGGGCGGTCCGCGCGTGTTCGAGGCGCGCGCCAGAGCGCTCGACGCCCCCTTCGAAGGCCGCCGTGCAGTGGTGCTGCTGACGCGCGACATCACCGATCGCGTGCGGTTGGAAGAAGAACAGCGCATCGCCGCCATCGCCTTCGAATCGCAGCAGGGCATGATGATCACCGACGCCTACAGCGTCATCCTGCGCGTGAACAAGGCCTTCACCGCGATCACCGGATTCAGCGCCGAAGAGGCGATCGGGCAGCGCACCAGCCTGCTCGCATCCGGCCGGCACGACACCGCCTTCTACCGCGCCATGTGGTCCAAGCTGCACGCCGACGGCGTGTGGGAAGGCGAAATCTGGAACCGGCGACGCAACGGCGAGGTATACCCGGAGCGCTTGTCGATCAGCGCCGTGCGCAACGCCGACGGCATGGTGACGCACTACGTCGCCGCCTTCATGGACATCACCTTCAGCAAGGCGGCCGAGGACGAGATACGCCGGCTCGCCTTCTATGACGCACTGACCGGTCTGCCGAACCGCCGCCTGCTGTCCGACCGGCTCGGTCAGGCGATGGCGTCGACCTCGCGCACCTCGCGCCACGGCGCGCTGATGTTCATCGACCTCGACGACTTCAAGAACGTGAACGACCTGCTCGGTCACCACAACGGCGACCTGCTGCTGCAGAAGGCCGGTGCCCGGCTGCGCGACATCGTGCGCGAGAGCGACACCGTCGCGCGCTTCGGTGGCGACGAATTCGTCGTGCTGCTGGCCGACCTCCCGGAGCACTCGATCGACGCCGCGCAACAGGCCGAGCGTGTGGCCGAGGCGATGCTGGCCGCACTCAATCGCCCCTATGTGCTCGACGGCCAGACGCGCCAGACCAGCGCCAGCATCGGCATCGCGATGTTCAGCGGCAGCACGCATTCGATCGACGAAATGCTGCGTCGCGCCGACCTGTCGATGTACGAGTCGAAGCAGCGCGGCAAGAACCGCCTGCACTTTTTCGACCCGGTCATGCAGGAAACGGTCACCGCGCGGCTGCGGCTCGAAGACGAAATACGCACCGGGCTGGCGACGCGGCAGTTCTGCGTGCACTACCAGGCGCAGGTCGAGAACGGTCGCGGCATCGTGTCGGCCGAGGCGCTCGCACGCTGGCGCCACCCAGACAAGGGCTTCATCCCGCCGGTGCAGTTCATACCGGTGGCCGAACGCGCCGGCCTGATGCCCGCGCTCGGCCTGCAGGTGATGGAGGATGCGCTGGAACAGCTGGCGCGCTGGGCGCGCAAGCCCGAAACCGCCCATCTGTCGGTGGCGATCAACATCAGTGCCGCCCAGCTCTACCAGTCGGAATTCGCTGATTCGGTACTCGAAGCCATCACCCGCACCGGCGCGCCGCCGGGCAAGGTGGTGCTCGAACTGACCGAGTCCATTCTGCTCGGCGACGTCGATGGCGCGATCGACGTGATGCAGCGGCTGCGCGCACGCGGCATCCGCTTCTCGATCGACGACTTCGGCACCGGCTACTCGTCGCTGGCCTATCTGCAGAGCCTGCCGATCAACGAACTGAAGATAGACCGATCCTTCGTGCGCAACCTGCCAGCCAGCGAGGGCAATCTGGCCATCGTGCGCGCGGTGGTCGCTCTGGCCTCGGCGCTGGGTGTCAAGGTGATCGCCGAAGGCGTGGAAACAGAAGACGAGCGCAATGCGCTGGCCGGCAACGGCTGTCAGTTCTTCCAGGGCTACCTGTTCGCGCGGCCGTTGCCGGCCGACGAGTTCGAAGGTCTGTTGCGCGAGGATCTGCAGCGCACGCGCTGAAGCAGGCAGACATTCATCGGGCGTGCTGTCGATTTCGCGCCGGCTGCTTCGTCGACCGGGCAGGACCGGTGCGTGCCGGTTCACTTCACCCTCGAAGGAGATCCGGCCATGACCTCACCCCAGCCCGTGCCTGCAGGCATGCACACCGTCACTCCGCACCTCGTCTGCGACAACGCGGCAGCCGCCATCGATTTCTACGTGCGCGCCTTCGGCGCCACAGAACTGATGCGCCTGCCCGGCAGTGAGGGCAGAATCCTGCATGCGCAGGTGCGCATCGGTGACTCCGTCGTCATGATCGTCGACGCCCACCCGGAATGGTTCATGCGCGACCCGAACAGTTACGGCGGCACACCGGTCGTACTGCATCTGCAGGTGCCCGATGTCGATGGGCTGTTCGCCCAGGCGGTCGCCGCGGGGGCGACCGCGCAGATGGCGCCCGAAGACATGTTCTGGGGCGACCGCTATGGCCGCGTGATCGACCCGAACGGCCACGTCTGGGCCATCGCCACGCATGTGCGCGACGTGAGCCCCGAAGAACTGCTCGCCGCCAGCGCCACGCCCTGCCCCGAAAGCGTCACCAAGGAGACCTGAATGCCGCACATGCTGCTCATCATCGAACCGGTCGGCCAGCGCGCCACCCGTACCGAAGCCGAAGGCCGCGACCTCTATGCACAGATGGTGGCTTTCGGCGAAGGCCTCGCTGCACGCGGCCTGCTGATGGGATCGGAATCGCTGCGCGTCGAGTCGACGCGCGTACAGGTGCGCGACGGCCGTACCCAGGTGGTCGACGGCCCGTTTGCCGAAGCGAAGGAAATGATCGGCGGCTTCTTCATGCTCGCCACCGACGACCGGCAGCAGGCGCTGGACATCGCGCGCGCCTGCCCCGCCGCCGCCTGGGCCACCGTCGAAGTCCGCGGCTTCGGCCCCTGCTTCGACGACAGCAAGGCGCCGGGCTGACAGCCGCTGCGCGCAGGCAGTCGCCCAGTCGCGAGCAAGCTCGCTTGTATGTTCTACCGTGGCAGGCGTAGGAATAGCTTGTCGGGCGGAGGGACCGAGCTCGGATCTGACGGCAAGCACGTACAGACAGTGGGAGAGATGTCCCGCCCTCACCCCAAGCACCGATCAGGAATCCATCGGACCGTGTGACCGCGGTACCGTCCATACCCTGCAAGCCAGTGCTGTGGTGAATCCCGACAAGCCTTTTGAACCTTAGTCGGGAGGGCCCCATCGTGACAAGTCAGAACGAAGCAGTGTGCTTTGGCATCGACGTCTCCAAGCATTGGCTGGACATCGCCGAGCACCCCAGCGCGCAGGTGACGCGCATCGACAACACCGCAGCGGCCATCCGCGGCTGGTTGCGCACGCTGCCGAAAGGCAGCCAGCGCATCGCCTGCGAATCGACCGGCACCTATCACCGCACGCTCGTCGAGCTGCTCATCGGCGCCGGACATCAGGTGTTTCTGATCGATGGCTTCAAGCTGTCCAGGTACCGCGACACCGTGGGCCAGCGCGCCAAGACCGATCGGCACGACGCACGCCTGATCGCCCGCTACCTCGCGCACGAGGGCACGGATCTGCGCCCCTTCTCCCTGCCGGCGCCTTCGGTGACCGAGCTGCGCAGCCTGCTGCGTCGGCGCGCAACCGTGGTACGCAGCCTGGGTCGCATCCGTCAGAGCATGGAAGATCTGCCCGGCTTTGGTCGCGACGTGCGTGTGGCCCTGGCGCGGCTCACCGCCTTGATCAAACGGTTCGAACAGCGTATCGCCTCGCTGATCAACGAAAGCGGATGGACAGAGCCGTACCGGCGCATCCTGAAGATCGAAGGCGTCGGCGCGCTCACCGCCGCAGGCCTGTGCGCGGTGTTCCATCGCGCCCCCTTCAGTGGCGCGGACGCCTTCATTGCCTTCCTCGGCCTGGACGTCAGCGTGCGCGATTCGGGCAAGAAGACCGGACGCCGTGCGCTGAGCAAGAAGGGCGATTCGGAGATGCGTCGCCTGCTCTACAACGCCGCCATGGCGGCCAGCCGATCCACGACCTGGCAGCCGTTCTACCAGCACATGCTCCAGCGCGGATTCAGCCGCACCCAGGCGCTTGTTGCGCTGGCCCGAAAACTCGCGCGCGTTGCCTTCTCACTGATGAAGAACGCCGCAGACTATGTCCCGAAACAACACGAAAACACTTGCGGCGGAACATAGAATCTCCCACAGGAGCCTTGCCCGTGCCACCGACATGGCATGTTCGTGTGGGAGCGGCCTTGGCCGCGACAGGGCTTTCGCTCTCCGCAGGCTTCGATCCAGGCCGATGTCGGGGTCGGAAGACCCCTCCCACAGAAGCCCGGTCCCCGCGCCGGCCGCAGGTCAGACTCACTTTTGTGGGAGCGGCCTTGGCCGCGACGGGGCTTTCGCTGTCCGCAAGCTTCGATCCAGGCCGATGTCGGGGTCAGAAGACCCCTCCCACAGAAGCCCGGTCCCGGCGCCGGCCGCGGGTCAGACTCACTCTTGTGGGAGCGGCCTTGGCCGCGACGGGGCTTTCGCTGTCCGCAGGCTTCGATCCAGGCCGATGTCGGGGTCGGAAGACCCCTCCCTCAGAACCCCTGTCCCGACGCCGAGCGCGCCAGCCGATCGACCGGCGCGCTGGGCCGGTCCGCCTAGCCGCCGATGCGTGCGAAGAACAGCCCACGGTTGATGTCGCCGATGCTCACCATGCCGACCAGCTTGCCGTCGCGCGCGACCGGCATGCGGCGGAAGTTCTTGACGCCCATCCACGACGCCGCTTCGAGCACCGGCGTCTCCGGGGAAAGCACCAGCGGGTTGCGTGTCATCACCTGATCGACCCGCATCGTCAGCACGCGGTCATAGCCCTCCTCCATCGCGAGGAAGTCGCGCGTACCCACGTTATCGTGGATGTACTCGCCCAGCTTGGGATACATCGGCAGCATGATGTCGCGCACCGACACGATGCCGACGATGCGGGCATCCGGTTCGATCACCGGAATGGCTCCGCAGTGACGGCTGAGCATGTGGATGACGACGGATCTCACGCTGTCGCCGGGCGCGGCACTGAGCACGCCGGACGACATGACTTCACTGACCTGCATGACTGTCTCCTCTGCGCGGAGTGCGGGAGGGGCCAGCCGACCCGGGCGCTGCGCGATCCGGGCGCACCGGGTGGCGCGCCCTGTCTGCGTGGTGTCCGGATCCGCTCCCGCAGAGGCGCTGTCTGGCCCAGCGCGGAGGAGAACTGCAGGAGCGGCCGAACGGGGTCAGGTCGGCGCACTGCGGCGCGCCGACCGTGGATCAGGGCTTCGCCGCCTCCGCCTCGGCGGCCGGTGCCGGGGTCTCGGCTGCTGCTGCGGCAGCGGGCGGCAGTGCGGCCTGTGCGCCGGGGGCGCTGAGCGCCACGTAGTCCTTCAGCATCGGCGTGCCGTAGAGCGGCTTGTAAGCACCCTGGTGGCAGGTCGCGCAGTTCAGCTTGGCGACGTCGCCGGTCGGCCCGAGCCGATGCGCCGGAAAGGTCGCGGTCAGCGGCACCATGTATTCGTTGTTCAGGTCGCGCGCCATCCGTATGCCGTGCCAGGCGGTCTGCCGCTGCGGCGTGCTTTCGGTCCATGGCGCGAAGGCGCGGCTGTTGTGGCAGTAGGTGCAGTTGACGCCGAGCGCGTCCGACATGTGCATCATCAGTCCGTACGTACCCTCGGTATCGGCCAGCGAGCCAGGCGCCGCGGTCGGCAGCGCGGTCACCGCATTGACGCGGATTTCCTGCCCCTTCTGCAGATAGCGGGTGAAGGCGTCGTAGGGCAGCGAGGCGTAGGCGACCGCGGCGTCCGGCGTGTTCTGCTGCATCTTCGATCCGGCCATGCGCGTCGCGTGCTTCTGCGGCGGCGGCTGGAACCACACCTCGGCCGGCACCGGCATGCCGCGATGACAGGTGTAGCAGGTGACGCCGGTGTCGGCGACGTGCGGCTTCCAGTCGGCGTTGATGTGCTGCGTCATCTGGATCATCCGCCGCGCCACCACCTTGGTGTACATCGAGTCGTCGGCCATGTTCTCCAGCTTGTGGCAGTAGGCGCAGCCCTGTTCCGGCGAAACCCAGGCGGTCATCGCCACCATCAGCCGGGTGAACTCTGCGACGCTGACGTCGCCCAGCACCTTCACGTTCTGGAACACCTCGGACGCCTTCTGCCCTTCGCGCGGTGCCGCCGGTATCGGCTCCGGCACCACGTTCTTCTGCTGTTCGCCCTCGACGATGCGCGGGTTGTAGACCTGGACCATGCCGGTGCCGCGCACGCCGCGCTGCACCGTGTCGATCGGCGGTTTCTCGCAGGCGGCGAGCAGCAGCCCCGCCCCCAGCATGGCGACGACACGCAGTGTTGCCTTCAGGGTGTTCATGGCTGCACTCCTTGCACGGTGGCGGGATCGACGACGGTGCCGAACACCGCCGGATACATCGGTGCAACGTGATGCTTGACGGCCCACAGGTACCAGTTGTCGACCACCGTGCCGGTCAGCAGGATGCCGATGCCGCCGGTCAGCGGGCACAGCACGGCGAACCACCAGGCCCAGCGGTGGATGGATTCCATCGATGCGTTGAAGCCCATGGTCCAGCGCCAGAACAGTGCGGCGCGCTCCGATGCGGTTCCGCGATCGACGATCTGTTCGATTTCGCGCTCGCCACCGAAGCGGCTGACCGCCAGGATGGTCGCGCCGTGCATCGCGAACAGCAGGGTCGAGCCGTAGAGGAAGGCGATCGACAGCATGTGGAAGGGGTTGTAGAACAGGTTGCCGTAGCGGATCGAGAACGCGGCGGTCCAGTCCAGGTGCGGGAAGATGCCGAAGGGCACCGCCTCCGACCACGACCCCATCAGCACCGGGCGGATGAAGCCGAGCACCAGGTAGAGCCAGATCGCGGCCGCGAAGGCCCAGGCCACGTGGGTACCCATGCCGAGTGCCCGTGCCCTGCGGTACATGCGCACCCACCAGAGCAGGATGGAGGTGGTGAGGAAGAAGCCCGCCATCAGCCACCATCCGCCCTCGTTCAGTGGGGGTATCGACAGCCCGTAATGCGGCGCCGGTGGCTCCAGCGCGAGCCAGAACAGCTGGCGCACGAACTCGATCGGATCCCAGTTCACCGAGGCCATCATGTTGAGGCCGATGATCTCGAAGGCGATGAAGCCGCAGATCAGCGACGCCAGCCCGAACCAGCCGAGGTAGATGGGCCCGATCTGCGCGTCGCCGAGGCGACCGAACAGATGTACGTGGGTCGGTGTGCCGGTGCGTTCGCGGTCGTCACGACCGACCGAAACACCGGGGAAGGACGGTGCGTGCACCTGCACCTGCGTGAATAGATTCTGGTACTCGGCCATGATGGCACCCTCGCTTTCGTCTGTTATCGCCACACGGGAAGGTTGAGCCACCAGCTCCACCATTCCGGCCACCCGCGTGTCCAGAACGGACCGCTGATGACGATGCACACCGCGCTCCAGAAGCCGGCCGACAGCGCGAGGAAAAGACCCAGTCGATGCACGCCCAGCGTGCCGATCGAGTAGCCGATGGCGTCACGGAAGAAGGTGTTTTCGTGGTCCGGCGTCTTGACCACGCCATCACCCGGCGGATTGGTCGCCGACAGGATGAGCGCACCGTGCAACGACAGCGCCAGCGTGGTGGCGAAGAAGCAGCTCACCGCCAGCATGTGCGCCGGGTTGTAGTGAAAGTGCAGGTACTGGTAGCCGGTGTTCGACACCCAGTCGAGGTGGCTCATGATGCCGTACGGGAAACCGTGCCCCCAGGCGCCGAGCAGCAGCGGCCGGAACACCACAAGCGTAACGTAGGCGAAGATGGCAACCGAGAACGCCACCGGCACGTGATAGCCCATGCCGAGCTTGCGGCAGATCTCGACCTCGCGCAGCGCCCACGACACGAAGGCGCCGATGGCGCACACCGTGATCAGCTGCCACAGCCCGCCTTCCATCAGCGGCGCCATGCCCAGGCCGTACTTCAGGTCGGGCGGAGCGATGTTGATCTGCCAGAGATTCCAGGTGGTGCCCTGCGAGGCGCCCCAGATGATGAGCAGTGTGCCCAGCAGCGCGAAGAAGATGCTGGTGACACCGAAGAAACCGACGTAGAAGGGGCCGACCCAGAAGTCGAACAGGTCTCCGCCGAGCAGCGTCCCGCCACGGATGCGGTATTTTTTTTCGAAACTGAGCATGGACATGCCAACCCCCTTATCCGGAAGCGCGATGCCTCCGCGGTAGAGACGCGCTGCAGCGCTCATGCGAGGCCGGGCAGGCCCGGTCCCCGCACTCCTGCCGTCAGTGCATTTACTGCGTTGTCCGCATCGCGACCGGAGCCGGCATTGCGCTCTGGGCCGTTGCTGCGGGTTTCTTGCTCGGGCCTTCGATCCAGTTGAAGCGATCGGTGCTGAGCAGGATGAAATGGATCAGGAGCGCCAGCACCATGAGGAAGGTGAAGAGCGCGACCAGTGATCTGCGCGGATCGAAAAGCAACCAAATACGCCACATATCTGCGCTCCTATGCCTGGTAGATGTAAGGAATGACCGAGTAGGTCGCCGCCTTGACGCCTTCGATCAGCGACGCATAACCCTCGGAGCCCGGCAGCCAGGGGCGCCAGTTCCAGACGAGGATGTGAGCGACGATCGCGACGACCAGAAAGACGATGAAACTGGTCATGAAAATGGCGTGGAATTCCCGCGCCTCGGAATCTGTCAGTCCTGACAGGGATCCGCTTCTAGTGCCATCAGCCATACCGATTACCTCCTGACGGGCCTTTCGGCCATTGCCGCGCAACGCCCGCGCGGCGGGGACTTCCGGGGCTGACTGCGCCCCGCAAGAGGGTGGACGGGCGCGTGCTGCACCCGCTCCGGACGGTGGCCAGACCGGTCCTCATGTCGTTTCCAGCGCACGCTGCACGCGCGCTGCAGTGATGCGTTGTTCGTCGGCGCCGCGCGCCGCTTCTTCCGCCTTGTCGCGCAGCCGCTTGGCGGCCGAGATGCGCACCAGGAAGGGCTGCTTGTCGAGGTACTGATCGAGCAGGCGCTGGGCGTCGTCGTCCCACGGCCGTGCGTCGGCACGGGCCAGCCGCGACGGTGTGGCGTCGACGCGATCCATGTCGCTGCCCAGCGGCAGGATGTGGAACAGCGCGTCGAACAGCGCGTTGCACACCTCCTGCACCAGATAGGTGGCGCCGGCGTAGCCCATGAAGGGCGTGCCGGTGTGGCGGCGGATGATGGCGCCGGGGAAGGAGGCGGGAATGTAGCTGCCGCGTGCGCCGCACTCGGCCATGTACATGCGCTCGTTGTAGCTGCCGAACATGACCAGCGGCGCCTTGTCGCGCACCAGCGCGCGCACCGCGTCGTTGTCGGTCTTGGCACCGGCGCGCCGCGACACCGCGAACGCACAGGGCAGACCCATGTCCTCTTCCAGGAAGTGGCGGATGCCGCGTGCGTAGGTGTCGTTGGCGACCACGGCGAAGCTGGCGGTACCGAAGAAATCCTGCGTCACCGAACGCCACAGATCCCACAGCGGCTTGATCGTCGTGTGCTTCTCGCGCTCGATGAAGGGCTCCGGATCGAGACCGGTCAGTTCGCCCAGCGCGCGCAGGAAGCGGGTGGTCGAGTGCAGGCCGATCGGCGCCTGCAGATAGGGCCGCTCCAGCGTTTCGCACAGAAGCCGGCCGTACTCGCGGTACATGCAGACATTGACGTCGGCATCGACCAGTTTCGGCACGTCGGCCAGATGACTGCCGAGCGGGAAGCTGAGGTTCACTTCGCAGCCGATGCCCTCGACCAGGCGACGGATTTCCGCCAGGTCGCTCGGCGTGTTGAAGCAGCCGTAGATCGGCCCGATGATGTTCACCCGCGGCTTCGCGCCATCGACGCGCGGCTTGCGTTCCGGGATGCGCTTGGCGCCGTACTGCGTCCACAGCCAGTTGATGGCGCGGTTGGCGCACTGCCACTGGTCCTCGTCTATCGTGCGCGGCAGGAAGCGCTGGATGTTGGTGCCTTCGGGCGTCACGCCGCCGCCTATCATTTCGGCGATCGAGCCGGTCACCACCACCGCCGGCTGGTCAGGATCGAGCACCTGGTGCGCGCGGCGCATGCTGCCTTCGGTGCCCTCGCGGCCGAGCTGTTCTTCGGCCAGACCGGTGACGACGATGGGCAGTTCGTGCGGCGGCAGGCCGTCGGTGTAGTGCAGCACCGAAGTGACCGGCAGGTTCTCGCAACCGACCGGACCGTCGATCACCACCTGCAGGCCCTTGATCGCGGTGAAGGTGTACACCGCACCCCAGTAGCCGCCTGCGCGGTCGTGGTCGAGGATCAGCATGTCGTCACCCGCTCGTGGCTGGCTCGCTGCGTGCTCCGCTGGGTACTCCGCTGCGTACTCATATGGCCTCCTCGACGCTGCGCGCGCGGGCCAGCTTGGCCATCTTCGCGCGGTAGGCGGCGCGGTATTCCGGCCTGTCCTTCGGCACGTCCTGCCACACGCCGCCGGCGTGACCGCTGCCGACGCCGTCGAAGAATTCGCTCATCGTGTCGAAGCGCGCCTTGTTGCCGATGGCGCCATTGATCACCTGTGCCAGCGAGCCGGCACCGGCCGGCCCCATCAGCGGTCGTGCCGAAATCAGATTGGTGAAGTACAGCGCCGGGATGCGCGCCTCCTTCGCCGCCTGCACCACCGGTGTCGTACCGATCGCCAGGTCCGGACGGAATTCGCGCATCGCGGCGAGATCCTGTTCGAGCGAGGCGCGGTACTGCACATGCACGCCGTGCGCGCTCAGCCATTCGCGGTCGGCCGCGCTGTGCGGCGTCTGCGGGCAGGCGGTGCCGACATAGCGCAGGTCGGCGCCGCTCTCGACCAGCAGCCGCGCCACCAGCAGTTCCGAACCTTCGTAGCCGGACAGCGTGATGCGGCCCCTGATCGGGTTGGCGGCAAGCGCGCCGCGTATCGCCGGCAGGAAGCGGTTCTTCGCCGCGTCGATCTGCGCCTGACCGACGTTGGCCGCCTGGCCGACGGACTGCAGCCAGGCCTCGCTGCCGTCGTGACCGATCGGCGCGGAGCCGACGATGGGCCGACCCGCCGCTTCGAACTCGCGGAAGCTCGCGGTATAGAAAGGATGGATGGCACCGACCACCGCGCAGTCGAGCGCGGCGTACAGCTCGCGCCATTCGCGTGTCGGCACCACCGGGCCGGCGGCCAGTCCCATCGGTTCGAGCAGCGAGCCGATGATGACCGGATCGACCGGGAACATTTCGCCCACCAGCGCCACCGTCGGCCGGTCGGCCACACCGCTGCGCGGCGCCTGCACCGGCCCCTGCTCCGCCTCCTGGCGGGCGTAGCGCAGCATCGCGCCGGCCAGCACGTCCTTCGCCTCGGCGTGCGTCGGGACGCCGAAGCCCGGCACGTCGATGCCGATGATGCGTACGCCGTCGATCTCTTTCGGCAGCAGCTGCAGCGGCACGCCGCTGGCGGTCGGCACGCACAGATTGATGATGACGATGGCGTCGTACTGGGCCGGATCGGCCAGCTTGTACACCGCCTCGCGGATGTCCTCGAACAGCTTGCCGGTCACCAGCGTTTCGCTGTTGAAGGGCACGTAGCCGACGCTGCGGCGGGCGCCGTAGAAATGCGAAGTGAAGGTGAGGCCATAGACGCAGCAGGCGGAACCGGACAGCACGGTCGCGGTGCGGCGCATGCGCAGACCGACGCGCAGCGAACCGAAAGCCGGGCACATGCTCTGCGGCTGGTCGTGCGGGCCCTTCGGATAGTCGGCGGCGTAGCGGTCCAGCGTTTCGCTCTTGCCGGCGGCGCGCGCCGCGCCGTCCAGCTGTTCGCGCCCGGCGTGACAGCCGATGCCGTCGCCGTCGGCCGGCCGGCGCTGCGCCGACAGCGCGTCGGTGTTGATGACCTGTGTATGCGTTGTGTCGGTCATGGTGGCCACCTCAGACGGTGTCGTACACCACTTCGAGCGACGGCCGGATCACGTCTTCTCGACCCAGCATGTCGGCCACCGTGGCCGGCGTCATCACGTAGTCGCGACCGGTCACGTCGGCGGCGAACAGGCCGAGCAGACCGTCCTGGGTCATCGGCTTCGGCCGCACCGGTGGCGCCTCCGCCACATTGGTGGCCAGTTCCTCGAACAGCGGCGCCCATTGCGAACCAGGGCGGCCGATGATTTCGTAGCTGGCGCTCTTGCGCCGGATGTCGTCGTTGGCCGGGATGGTGGCCAGCACCGGAATGCCGGCCGCATCGGCGAACCGCGCCGCCTCGCCGGTGCCGTCGTCGCGGTTGATCACCACGCCCGCCACGCCGACATTGCCGCCCAGCTTGCGGAAATACTCGACCGCGCTGCACACGTTGTTGGCGACGTACAGGCTCTGCAGGTCGTTGCTGGCGACCACGATCACCTTCTGGCACATGTCGCGGGCGATCGGCAGGCCGAAGCCGCCGCACACCACGTCGCCGAGGAAATCGAGCAGCACGTAGTCGAAACCCCAGTCGTGGAAACCAAGCTTCTCCAGCGTTTCGAAGCCGTGGATGATGCCGCGCCCGCCGCAGCCGCGGCCGACCTCGGGGCCGCCCAACTCCATCGCGAACACGCCGTCGCGGATGAAGCAGACGTCGCCGATGCCCACGTCCTCGCCGGCCAGCTTCTTCTTCGAACTGGTTTCGATGATGGTCGGGCAGGCCTTGCCGCCGAACAGCAGCGAGGTGGTGTCGCTCTTCGGGTCGCAGCCGATCAGCAGCACCTTCTTGCCCTGCTGCGCCATCATGTAGCTCAGGTTGGCCAGCGTGAAACTCTTGCCGATGCCGCCCTTGCCGTAGATGGCGATGATCTGCGTCTGCTTGGTCACTTCGCCATCCGCGACGGGATCGGGATCGATCGCTGCCTCGGCGCGCAGCACCTTGGTCAGGTCGAACTTGATGGTGCTGACGGCGCCGCCGCCACAGGCTTCGGTCATGACAGCTGTCTCCAGTCGAGGATCATCTTCAGGCAGCCGGGGTCACCGAATGCCGTGCGGTAGGCGAGGTCGGCGCGGCTGGCCACCTCGCGATGCGTGATCAGGCCATCGAGCGACAGCCGGCCGTCGGCGGCCATGTCGCGCACGGTGGCCAGATCGGCGTCCTGCCACTGGGCGGCGACGCGCAGTCGCGCCTCGCGCATGAAGGCCGGTGCGAAATGGAAGGACAGTGCGTCCTCGTAGAAGCCGGCCAGCACGATTTCGCCCTGCGGTGCCAGCCGTGCGATCAGCGTGTCGAGCAGCGTCGCGTCGCCGCTGACGTCGCAGATGCAGCGGTAGTCGCGGCGGCTGTCCAGCGCGGCCGGGATAACCGCGTAGCCGGTGCTGCCGGCGGCGCGCATCGGATTCGTTTCCCACACCACCGGCTCGCCGCCGGCGGCCACGGTCAGCCGGGCGACCAGCCGGCCGAGCACGCCGTGACCGATGATGAGATCAGGCAGCCTGGCGCCGCCCATGACCGCGTGCTGTGCGGTGGCGGCCAGCGCCAGCAGGATGCCGCGTTCGGCCAGGGCTTCGTCTATCGGCAGCGCCCGCGCCGCCGGTACCACCAGCCGTGAGGCGGCTCCGCCGAACAGGCCGCGCACCTCGCCGAAACAGCGCGCACCCGGCACGAACACCCGCTCGCCGATGCGCAGACCGGCAGCACGCCCGGCGGCGCTGACGCGGCCCACCGATTCGTAACCCGGCACCAGCGGATAACCCATGCCCGGAAAGGGCGGCATGCGACCGGACCACAGCAGGCGTTCGGTGCCGGTGCTGATGCCGCTCCACTCGACATCGACGACGACGTCGGCGTCTCCTGCAGGCGCCAGATCCAGCCGTGTCACGACCAGCTGTTCCGGTTGCTGCAGCACTACGGCCATGCTGTCCATCGCGCCTCCTCGTTGAGGACGGTCGGCTGACGGTGTCAGCACGGCCTGTCGCATAAGTGTCATTCTATGTTTACTCTGACGTGTGTCAACGTTTAATTACACTTTCTGCTTCATCGTGTGTCAGCGGTCGTGGACGCGCCACCAGCACGCAGGTCTGCAGCGGAATCCGCGTCGGCAGACGGCCGATCTGGCAGAAGCCGGCGGCGCGCAGCATGTCGGTGAGCCGCGGCTCGCTGCGCGGGCGGCCCCGCCCCATCGCCATCAGGTAGAAGCCGAAATAGGCGTCGCCGACCGGCTCGGCACCGGCCACGCCGGACATCGGTTCGGCGATCAGCAGCGTGCCGTCGGGTGGCAGCAGCGCGCGGATGGCGCGCAGCAGCTGCATCACGTCGTCGTCGTCGTGGTCGTGCAGCACGCGCACCACCGACACCAGGTCGGCGCCGCGCGGCAAGGCGTCAGTCTGGAAGGCGCCGCCGAACACCTCGGCACGCGCCGTCAGGCCCGCCTCGGCAAAGCGCCGGCGCGCCTGATTCGCCACCGCCGGCAGGTCGAACAGCTGCAGCCGCAGGTCCGGCGCGCGGCGCGCGGCGGCGCGCAGAAAGCTGCCGTCGCCGCCGCCGACATCGAGCAGGCAGCGGTGCATGGCGACCGGATAGGTATCGAGCACTTCGTCGGCCACCAGCGGCTGCGACGCCGCCATCAGCGCCGTGTAGTCGGCGATGCGACCGTCGTCGAGCGCGGCGGCGTCGGCATTGCCGGCATAGGGCCAGTAGCCGGACAGCGCGGTGGCGCCGGACAGGCCGCGCAGCAGCGCCACCGGATCCTCGAAATCGCGATAGACGCGCCCGTGGTGCTCGACCATGTCGGCGATGCCGGGATTGGCCCGCACGGCCGCCCCCAGCATGCCCAGGCCGTAGCGGCCACCGGCACGGCGCGACGCCAGGCGCAACGCCACCGCCGCGTCCAGCAGTCGCTCGGCGGCGTCGCGGCTGAGCCCGGTGCGCAAAGCCACCTGCTGCGCGCTCTGCGCGCCGTCGGCCAGCAGCTCGAACAGTTTCAGCCGCACGCAGGCGAGCAGCACCTGCGAATAGACGAAGCCGGCGCACAGGTCGAACAGCGCACGCGCCTCGCGCCGCGCCTTGTGGCGCGTCAGCGGAAAGGCGGCCGCCCAGCGATGGAAACGCGGGCTGCTGAGCAAGCGCTCCGCTGCCTGGCGGATGCGCTCGACCAGACCTTCGCTCGCCGTCACCGCCGGCGGCCGGAATGTGTCGGGCAGGTCCATGGCGCGATCTTCAGGCGGCGCAGTCGGCGATCTCTGCCGGCAGGAAGCGCTGCGCCTCCATCGCGATCACCGCGCGCAGTCCGTCGGCACCGGAGCAGGCGGGCACCGCGTCCATGGCGTCGCTGACCAGTTGCTGCAGCCGTTTCACTGCGCCCGGTATGCCCAGTTCGCGAGCGGCGCTCGGCCGGCCCAGTGCGGCGTCGCGGCCGATCGGCTTGCCGATGCGCTCCTGCGTCGATGCCACGTCGAGGATGTCGTCGGCCACCTGGAAGGCTTCGCCCATGCAGTCGCCGAGCGCGCGCCACGGGCCGGGATCGGCCCCCGCCGCCGCCGCACCGGCCATGGTGGCCGCGGCAAACAGCGCGCCGGTCTTGGCCTGCTGGTACTGGCGCAGGTTCACGTCGGTTTCGCACTCGAGCGCCTGGCCGGCGACGATGCCCGACGGCACGCCGACACCGCGGCCGATGATGGACAGCAGCGGCAGCAGACGGTACGGCGCCTGGGCGCCGCCGCGCGCCATCGTCTGGAAGGCGAGCACGATCAGCGCGTCCCCGGTGAGCACGGCGATGCGCTCGCCGAAGGCGCTGTGCACCGAAGGCTTGCCCCGGCGCAGTGGCGCATCGTCGAAGCAGGGCAGATCGTCATGCACCAGCGACGCGCAGTGCAGCAGTTCGATTGCCGCGGCGGCGTGATCGGCGATCGACGTGTCGTCCTCGCCGCAGGCGCAGGCCGCGGCCAGACAGAGCCGCGGCCGGATGCGCGCGCCGCCCGGGAACACCGCGTGACGGATGGCCGCCGCCAGCAGCGGCGGGCAGCCGGGGCCGTCGGCATGCGACAGCGCAGCCACCAGCGATTGTTCGACCGCCATCCCCAGGGCCTGCTCGATGCGCTTCATTCCATCCATGGCCTGTTCCCCCGCATGTGTCGGCGCGCAGCTGCGTCCGATGAGTTATCGCGCCAACTGTCAATCTTGATTGTCAGGCGCTGGTGTAATGTAATGTAGACATGACAGGTCGTAACGTCAATGAAGGTTTACAGGAGCCGACATGAGCGGACAGGACGTGGTGGTGATCGGTGCCGGCGTGGCGGGCCTGGTGGCCGCGCTCGAACTGGCCCGCCGCGGCCTGGCGGTGACGCTGACCGAGCGCGCAGGCACGCCCGGCGGCAAGCTGCGCGAGGTGCACGTGGCCGGTCTGCGGCTCGACGCCGGCCCGACGGTGTTCACGCTGCGCGAGGTGTTCGAGGACATCTTCGACGCCGCCGGCAGCGACTTCGCCACCCACGTCGGCACGCGCAAGGTCGAGGTGCTGGCGCGCCACGCCTGGTCGGCCGACGAGCAGCTGGACCTGCACGCCGACGTCGAGCGCAGCGCCCAGGCCATCGGCGACTTCGCCGGCGCCGCCGAGGCGCGGCGCTTCGTCCGTTTCACGCGCGAGGCGCAGACCATCTACCGCACGCTCGACAGCAGCTTCATGCGCGCCCAGCGGCCGGGGCCGCTCGAACTGGCGCGCCGCGCCGGCGTCGACATCCTGCGCATCCGCCCCTTTGCAACGATGTGGCGGGCACTCGGCAGCCACTTCCGCGACCCGCGGCTGCGCCAGTTGTTCGGCCGCTACGCCACCTATTGCGGCTCGTCGCCCTTCGATGCACCGGCCACCCTGATGCTGGTGGCCCATGTCGAACGGCGCGGCGTCTGGCTGATCGAGGGCGGCATGTACCGGCTGGCCGAGGCGCTGGCCGCGCTGTGCGTGCGCCACGGCGTGCAGTTCCGCTACGGCGAGCACGTCAGCGAGATCACGCTGCAAGGCGATCACGTATCCGGCGTCCGGCTGGCCTCGGGCGAGTGGCTGGCGGCGCGCACCGTGGTTGCCAACGCCGACGTCGCCGCGCTGCCAGCGGGTCATTTCGGCGACGGCGTGCGCCGCGCGACGGCCGCGGTCGAGCCCGCCGCGCGCTCGCTGTCGGCGGTGACCTGGAATCTGGTCGCGGCGACCGAGGGCTTCCCGCTGCTGCGCCACAACGTGTTCTTCTCGGCCGACTACCGCGCCGAATTCGACGACCTGCAGCGCCACGGCCGGCTGCCGCGCGCACCCACCGTCTATGTCTGCGCGCAGGATCGCGGCGACGCGCCGCCGTCGTCGCCGCTGCCGGCGGAACGCCTGCTCTGCCTGGTCAATGCGCCGGCCGATGGCGACCGCCGGCTGGCACGCCCGGGCGAGATCGAGCGCTGCGCCCACCTCGCCTTCCGCCAGATGGCGCACTGCGGCCTGCGCGTCGAACGCCGCGCCAGTGCCTGCGTCACCACCACGCCGGAAGACTTCAACCGGATGTTTCCCGCGACCGGCGGCGCGCTTTACGGCGAGGCTTCGCACGGCTGGCGCGCTGCCTTCCGCCGCCCCGGCGCGCGCAGCCGCGTGCCCGGACTCTATCTGGCCGGCGGCAGCGCGCACCCCGGCCCCGGCCTGCCGATGGCCGCGCTATCGGGCCGGCTGGCGGCCGACTGCATCCTGCGCGACCGCACGGAGGCCCGCTCATGAACGCTCGCAGCTTCGACGCCGACGTCGCGCCGGGCGGCTACCGCTGGTGGTATGTCGACGCCACCAGCGATGACGGTCGCTACGGACTGACGGTGATCGCCTTCATCGGCAGCGTGTTCTCGCCGTATTACGCACTGGCCCGCCGCCGTCGCCCGGGTGCCGCCGACCCGCACGCGCACTGCGCGGTGAATGTCGCGCTATATGGTGACAAGCGCCGCTGGACCATGACCGAGCGCGGCGCCGCCGCGCTGCAGCGCGACGCGCACAGCCTGCGCATCGGCCCGAGTCGGCTGCACTGGGACGGCGCGGCACTCACCATAGACCTCGACGAGATCGGCGCGCCGCTGCCGATGCGCGTGCGCGGCAGCGTGCGTCTGCACGCGCCGACGCTGGTGCAGGACACCTTCGCGCTCGATGCAGAGGGGCGCCACCTGTGGCTGCCAATCGCCCCCTGTGCGCGGGTCGAGGTCAGGCTGAGCGAACCGGCGCTGCACTGGCATGGCGACGCCTATGCCGACAGCAATGCCGGCAGTCGCGCGCTGGAGGAGGACTTCACCCGCTGGCACTGGTCGCGCAGCAGCCTGCGTGGCGGCGACACCGCGGTGCTGTACGACGTAGAGCGACGCGACGGCACGCCGCATTCGCTGGCACTGCATTTCGACGCCGACGGCGGCTGCCGCAGCTTCGCCGCACCGGCGGCGCACGACCTGCCGGGCACGCGCTGGGGGATTGCCCGCGCGACGCGCAGCGAAGCCGGCACGACACCGCGGGCGCGCACGCTGGAAGACACGCCCTTCTATGCGCGCTCGCTGCTCGACACCCGGCTGCTCGGCGAGCCGGTGCACGGCGTGCACGAAAGTCTGGACCTCGAACGCTTCCGCAGCGGCTGGGTACAGATGCTGCTGCCCTTCCGCATGCCACGGCGAAGCGCATGGGCCGCCTGAGGAGGCCTGGTCAGCGCTCCGGCGCTTCGTCCTTGCGGTCGCCCTCGCGCTTCTGCAGACGGCGCACCGATACCAGCTGGTACACGGCGAACACCAGCACGCCGCCGAATATCAGCACCGCCTCGACAATGACCAGCGTAGTCGGACTCATTGCACGCCCTCCTGTATGGTTGCATCGACTGCACTGAACCTTCACAACTCCATGTCCGCAACCGAAAGCCTCGACTGGCTGCGCGACGGCGCCGACTGGCCCCATCGCGATGCGAGCCGTTTCGTCGATGCGGGCGGCGTGCGCTGGCACGTACAGATCGACGGCAGCGGCCCGCCGCTGCTCCTGCTGCACGGCAGTGGCGCGTCGACCCACTCCTGGCGCGACCTGCTGCCGCTGCTGGCGCGCGAACACACCGTCATTGCGCCCGATCTGCCGGGCCACGCCTTCAGTTCGACCCCGCCGGCCCACACGCTGTCGCTGCCCGGCATGGCGCGCGCCACGTCCGCGCTGATGCGCGCACTGCAGATCGCACCGGCGGCGGTGGCCGGGCACTCGGCCGGTGCGGCGATCGCACTGCGCATGCGGCTCGACGGCCTGCTGCCCGGCCGCCACCTGGTCAGCCTCAATGGCGCGCTGCTGCCGCTGCCCGGCCTGGCCGGCCTGCTGTTTCCGCCAGCCGCCCGCCTGCTGTCACTGACTCCCTTTGCCGCCGCCCTGTTCGCGCGCAGCGCGTCGCGCAGCGGGGCGGTCGAGCGGTTGATTGCCAGCACCGGTTCGCACATCGACGAACGCGGCATCGCGCTGTACGCGCGGCTGGTGCGCTGTCGCGCGCACGTGGCCGGGGTGCTCGGCATGATGTCGAACTGGGACATCGCACCGCTGGCGCGCGATCTGCCGCGGCTCGACGCCGCGCTGACGCTGATCGCCGCGCGCGGCGACCGCACGGTGCCGGCCGACTGTTCGCGCCGGGTACAGCGCATGGTCACCGGCGCGCGCCTGATCGAGCTCGACGGGCTGGGGCATCTGGCGCACGAGGAAGCGCCACAGCGACTGGCCGCGCTGATCACCGAAGCGGTGCGGTAGGCCATTGGCGTCAGCCGCCCTGCGCGCGCGCCCGGTCCTGCCGCTCCAGCCGCTCGAACAGGTCGATCAGCCATTCCAGTCGCTGTCGCGGCGTGCGCGACGGCAGGCGGTCGAGCCGACCCTGCACAGCCAGCGGCAGCGGCGCCGCGCTGACCGCGTCGACCAGCATCGACACCTCCTCCAGTTCGGCGTAGCGCGCATCCGCCTGCTGCGCGGCCGCAGTCAGCGAGCCGGCCAGCAGCACGGTCTTACGCCAGGACGACACGACCGAGCGCTGCGACACCGAATCGTGGCCGTTGGCCACCACGCCGCGGCCGATGTCGCGATAAATGGCGCGTGCCGCGCGGATGCCCGGCCGGCAGGCCGGCGGCAGCTGTTCGATGCCGGCGGCGGCGCGCTCGTACAGCAGGTCGGCACAGCCGAGCAGGCGATCGAGCACCGGTACCAGCCGCGCATCGAACACCGGCTGCGCCAGCCAGGCGTCCGGATCGATGCCAGCCACGCGCAGCCAGCCGCGCGGCAGGTAAAGCCGGCCGCGCCGCGCGTCCTCGCCGATGTCGCGGGCGATATTGGTGAGCTGCATCGCCAGCCCGAGGTCGCAGGCGCGCGCCGCCTGTTCACGGTCGCGCACGCCCATCAGCATCGCCATCATGGCGCCGACGGTGGCCGCCACGCGGGCGCAGTATTCATATAGCTCGGACAGCGTTTCGTACTGCCGGCCGCGCGCGTCCCAGGCGAAGCCCTCGATCAGCGCATGCAGCAGTGCCGGCGGTATCGCGAACTGCACCACCACCCGCGACAGCATGCGATCGACCGGGTCGTTGCGCGGCCGGCCGGCGCAGGCGGCGTCGACCCGCCGGCGCAAGGCATCGACGGTCGCTTCGTCGGCCGCACTGTCATCGACCAGATCGTCGGCGATGCGGCAGAAGGCGTACAGCGCGCACGCCGGTTCGCGCACCGCACGCGGCAGCAGCAGCGAGGCGGCGAAGAAGGAACGCGAGCCGTCGCGCAGCAGACGGCGGCAGGCCGCCATGTCTTGGGCGGCGTCGTGGTCAGACATGAGACGGATCCGGCACCAGCCGGTCGAGCACGCGCGCCGACGACAGCACGCCGGGCAGACCGGCGCCGGGGTGCGTGCCGGCGCCGACCAGATAGAGCCGCTCCAGCTCCTCGCTGCGGTTGTGCGGACGGAACCAGGCGCTCTGCGTCAGCACCGGCTCCAGCCCGAAGGCCGCGCCTTTCAGCGACAGCAGGCGGTCGCGGAAATCGATCGGCGTGGTGACGCGCGAGGTGACGATGCGTTCGGCCAGCCCCGGCAGCAGGGTTTCCGACAGCCGGTCCTCGATCGCCTGGCGGTAGCGCTCCGCCACCACCGTCCAGTCGGTGCCGCTGTCCAGGTGGGGCACCGGCGACAGCACGTAGAAGGCGTCGCAGCTTGGCGGCGCCAGCGATGGATCGGTCGCCGTCGGTCGGTGCAGATAGAGGCTGAAATCGTCGGCCAGCACCTGCCGCTCGAAGATGTCGTGCAGCAGCGCCCGGTAGCGTGGACCGAGCAGTATCGTGTGGTGCGGCACCGCGTCGTAACGGCCGCGCGTGCCGAAGTACCAGACGAACAGGCTCATCGAATAGCGTGCGTCGTCGAGGCGACGGTCGGTCCAGCGCTTGCGCCGGATCGACGGCAACAGCTGCTTGTAGGTGTAGGCTGCGTCGGCGTTCGACACCACCACGTCGGCTGTAACCGTTTCGCCGTTGCGCAGCCGCACGCCGGTGGCGCGGCCGTTGTGCGCGGTGATCTCGACCACCTCGGCATCGCAGCGCACACGATTGCCCTGCCCCTCGATCAGCTTCACCAGGCCGCTGACCAGACTGCCGGTGCCGCCCATCGCGAAGTGCACGCCCCACTGCCGCTCCAGATGCGCGATCAGGCCGTAGATCGAGGTGACGGTGAACGGGTTGCCGCCGACGAACAGCGGATGAAAGCTGAGCACGAAGCGCAGCCGCTCGTCGCGCACATGGCTGGACACCAGGCTGTACAGGCTGCGGTAGCTCTGCAGCTTCACCATCGCCGGCAGCACGCGCGCCATGTCTATCCAGCTGTCGAAGGGCACGTGGCCCAGCTGTTCGAAACCGACGCGGAAGGTGGCCTCGCTGGCCAGCATGAAGCGCTCGTAACCGGCCACATCGTCCGGCGCCAGCCGCGCCACTTCGCGCCGCATCGCGTCGGGGTCGCCGGAACAGTCGAAGGTTTCGCCGTCGTCGAAGCGGATGCGGTAGAAGGGCGACAGCGGTCGCAGATCGACGTCGTCGGCCATCCGTCGGCCGCACAGCTGCCACAGTTCCTCGAACAGGAAGGGCGCGGTGACGATGGTCGGGCCGGCGTCGAAGGTGAAGCCGTCCTGCCGGTGTACATAGGCACGTCCGCCCGGCGCATCGAGCCGCTCGAGCACGGTGACGCGGTAGCCGCGTGCACCGAGCCGGACCGCCGCGGCCAGCCCGCCGAAGCCGCTGCCTATCACCACCGCGTGCGGTGCGCTGCGGCGCACGCCGGTGACGGCCGGCGGCAGATCGTTCATCGAAGTCATCGCCGCGTACCGGTCGTGTTCATCGGTTCTGGCCGGCGGACTGCGCACCCGCCTGCTTCACCAGCTGCGAAATGCCCTGTGCATCGGCGGCGGACAGTGGCGCGTACAGCGCACCCATGCCGGCCGCCAGCGACTGCGCCGACGGATGCGGCCGCGGCGAGGTGTCGATGAACAGCGTGCGCAGCGCCGACGCGCGCACCCGCCGCGCCGCCGCCTGCGCGTCCTGCTCGGCCTGGGCGCGACCGCCCTGGCCGTCGCGCGCGACATTGCCGCGGCCGTCGGTGAGCAGCACCAGCGTCGGCGTGTCGCCCTGCCGGCGCAGCGCGTCGGCCAGGCTCCAGCCGGCTTCGATGCCGGCCGCCAGCGGTGTGCCGCCGCCACCGGGCAGACCGGCCAGACTGCGTTTGGCACGCACCAGCGAGCGGGTCGGCGGCAGCAGCAGTTCGGCACGCGTGCCGCGGAAGGCGATCACCGCCACCCGGTCGCGCCGGACATAGCAGTCGGCCAGCAGCAGTTCGACCGCACCCTTGGCTTCGCCCAGCCGGTGCAGCGCCGACGAGCCGGAGGCGTCGACGACGAAGATGGTGGTGGTCTGCGTGCGCTGCCGGTAGCGGACGACGCGGAAATCTTCCGGTCGCACCGCCACCTGCGTCACCGGCATGCCCTGACGCCGGCGCAACGCCTGCCACGGCGCCGCCGCACGCAGCGTATCGATGACGCTGAGCCGCAGCCCGCCGCCCGGTCGCCCCTTGCGCACGCCGACCGGCCGGCCGCGCTGGCCGTTGCCGCGCAGCGCGCCTGAGCGCCCGGCGCTGCGCGCCCGCGGGAGGCGACCACCGGCCAGCCGGATGTGCGCCAGCAGGTCGGGACTGAGCACCGCGCGCACCGCTTCGAGCACCCGGTCTTCGAGCGGCTGTTGCAGATCGGCGGGGCTGTCGTCCTTCCGCTCGTCCCTCTGCTCGCCGCCCGCATCGCCCGGCGGCGGCGCGGCCTCGGCGGGCGCCTTGTCGGGCGTCTGGTCGGGCGCGGCGGACTCGGGTGGCACATCGGCCGGCGCTTCGGCGGCACTCGCCGGACACTGCGTCGCGCGCGGCGCCAGCACCAGCTGGGCGGCCAGCGTCACGTCCGGCTCGCCGACCTGGTCGCGCCCGTCCAGCGCGGCCGCAGCGCGGGCGGCGCGCACTGCGAGCATGAAGGCGCGCAGCGAATCGACACCGAAGGCCTGTGCCGCTGCACCGAGCGACTGGATCACCACCGGCGACACGCTGACCGTCGGCAGGCGCGCACGCGCAGCGGCGATGTGTCCGGCATCGAAGGGCAGTTGCGGGCAGTCGCCGGCACGCAGGCCTTCGAGCTCGACGATGCAGGCCAGGCGGTCGCACAAGGCGGCCGGCAGGTTCTCGTCGTCGCCCTGCGCCTCGTCCAGCGCGATGACGCCGAACTCGGCCGCCTCGCGCGTTTCCAGCCCGTCGCGCAGCATGACCACGACGCCCTCGTCCATCACCGCGGTCAGCCGTGCCGCCGCGGCGGAACTGATGCGCTCGGCCATCGCCAGCAGCACGACGCCGCCGTGCGCCTCGACCAGCAGGCCGCGCTCGGCCACCGGTCGGCCGGCGCGCAGCGTGGCGGCGAGGTCGAGCCCGCCGAGCAGACGGGCATCGGGTGCGTCGAGCGGAATGCGGCGCAGCGGCGTGCCGGGCGGCAGCAGCGCGCGCAGTTGCGCCAGCCAGGCGTCGCGCGCGGGACCGGCCTGGGCGCGCAGCCGCACACCGCCACATCCAGCCGGGTCGAGCGCACACAGCGCGGCCGGCAGCAGTGCGCGCAGCCAGCGCGCCATCGTGTCCTCAGTCTGCATTGGTACCCCGCTCATGCCGGCAGCAGCTCATCGACGGCGCGCGCCACGCGCACGCCGGAGCCGGATTCGTCCAGTGGATCGCGGCGCAGCCGGTGGCGCAGCGCCGACGGCGCGATGCGCCGCAGGTGCGCGTCGCCGACCTCGTCGTCGCCGTCGTAGGCGGCCAGTGCGCGCGCCGCGCGCACCAGCGTCAGTTCGCCGCGCAGGCCGTCGGTGCCGAGCTGCATGCACAGCCGGGCCGCCTGTTCGAGCGCCGCATCCGGCACCCGTACGGCGGGCAGGCGCTCGCGCGCACCGACGATGCGACGGCGCAGGCGGGCGTCGCGTCCGGCCCACTGCGCACAGAAGCCGGCGCGGTCACGCTCGAAGGCGTCGCGCCGTTTCACGACATCGACGCGGGTCGGCAGATCGGTCGGCGTGCTCACCTCGACCGACAGGCCGAAGCGGTCGAGCAGCTGCGGCCGCAGTTCGCCCTCTTCCGGGTTGCCGCTGCCGACGAGCACGAAGCGCGCGGGGTGACGCACGCTGAGGCCTTCGCGTTCGACCACGTTCTCGCCGGAAGCGGCCACATCGATCAGCAGATCGACCAGGTGGTCCTCCAGCAGATTGACCTCGTCGACATAGAGAAAGCCGCGGTGGGCGCGCGCCAGCAGTCCGGGCTCGAAGGCCTTCTCGCCGCGGGTGAGCGCGCGTTCGAGATCGAGGGCACCGACCACGCGGTCCTCGGTGGCGCCCAGCGGCAGATCGACCACCGGCACCGGCACCAGCCGCGCGCGCCGCGATGCGGCAGCGGCGGAACAGACCGGGCAGACCGAAGCCACTTCGTCCGGGTCGCACTGGTAGGCGCAGCCCTCGACCGCGCGCATCTTCGGCAGCAGCGCCGCCAGTGCGCGCACGGCGGTCGACTTGCCGGTGCCGCGGTCGCCGAACACCAGCACGCCGCCGATGGACGGATCGACCGCCGACAGCAGGATGGCCTGCTTCATTTCGTCCTGGCCGACGATGGCCGAAAACGGGAAGGCTTGCGACATGGCGCACCTCGCGCGGAAGTCGGGCGCCATGGAAGATCGATGGCACAGCCGATAGTGTCACTTTATGCTGACACTTCGTGTGTGTCTACAGATTGACGCTATACGGTGTGCGGCGCGTTCAGTTCTCGTCGCGCGGCCAGCGCGGCACCGACCAGCCGGTCATCACCGCCAGCAGCCGCAGACCGGCGATCAGCGCGACCGAGACGGCCAGCGACAGCAGCGGCGGCACCGCCAGCGCGTCCATGCCGAGGTAGAGCCAGGCACCGGCGAAGGCGCACAGGGCATAGGGCCGGTGGTCATGGAACACGTTCGGCACCTCGTTGCAGATGACGTCACGCATGACGCCGCCGAGCACGCCGGTGACGACGCCCATCATGACCGACACGAAGAGCGGCATGCCCATCTGGTGCGCCAGGCTGACGCCGGTGACCGAAAACAGACCGAGGCCCAGCGCGTCCGGAATCAGCATCGCGCGCTCGGTGACGATGTCGCGGTGCTTGTGCAGCCAGGGAGCCGCCACCACGGTCAGCCCGAAGATGAGCCAGACATAGCCCTGGTGCTCGACCCAGAAGAAGGGCCGGCGGTCGAGCAGCACGTCGCGTACGGTGCCGCCGCCGAAGGCGGTGATGAAGGCCACGGCGAACACGCCGACCACGTCCATGCGGCGGCGCGCCGCTTCGATCAGACCGGACACGGCAAAGGCGAGCGTGGCGGCGAACTCGATTGCCGAAATGATCAGCTGGAATCTGGGCATGCGGCGATTGTAGGCGCCGCCGGCGGTTTCAGCCTTGCCGGGCCTCGAACACGTTGGCGCCGGCCGGTGTCACGAAGGATTCGAGAAAGCGGGTGCGCTGGAAGTCGGCGACGGTCGGCGGATGTGCGCGACAGGGCGCCTGCAGGAAGGGCGTATACATATAGATGGACATTTCGGGCGATTCGAAATGAACCCGGATCGACGGCGTGCGCGCAGCATCGAACTCCGGCGGCAGACCGATCTGCGCCACCAGCGTGTAGGCGATCAGCCTGTCCTTCCACGCCATCGCCACCAGCCTGTCGTGCAGTATTTCGTACTGCATGTAGTGCGGCAGCGCGTAGTTTGCGGGGTCGGACTCCAGCGGATGTACAAAACCGGCCGGACAGACGTAGCTGCCGAAGGGCCACACCGTGCCGAAGCGCCGCAGGCGTTCGCGCGCCTGCCGGTTGCTGCGGTCCAGCAGTTCAAGCAGTTCGAACTCGGCGAGCGGGGAATCGGGCTTGAACAGGGGAAGCGCCATGGTGAAACGGGGGCCGATGAAGATGACCGTTCCAGTCTATGCCGACGCCGCGCGCCGACATGCCCAACGCATCACGCTGATACAAATCGGCGCGAGCAGACGCCACATCGTTGTTTTGAACGGGGAAATTGCCTGATCGGGCTCAGGTATTCGGCTGATTGCCGCAGCGCTGGCGCGCTGCGTATAAGTCGGCCCAGTCCCCTCGCGTTTGCCCTGCCCGGAGCCGCCACCGTGAATGCGCACAGCCGACAACGCCAGCTTCGCCGCCTGCTCACACTGCGCGCCACCTTCTGCATCGGGCTGCTGACCGCAGCGCTGGCCGGCTGCCTGCTGTCCGGGCTGATGCTGCTGCATGCGCTGGAAGGCGCCTCGACCAGAACGGCTGCCGTGGCGCTGGCCGTGCTGCTGACCGTAGTCTGGGTCAGCGTGCGGCTTTCCCGCTGGCTCTGGGTGCCGACGCCGGACTGCGCGGGCATCGTGCTGCCGGACGCGCTGGCGCCCGGCTTCCGCCGGCGCATCGACCGCCTGTGCGCGCGGCTCGGTGCGCGCCGCATCGACCGCGTGCTGGCCACGCCGGAGGTGAACGCCGCCGTCGTGTGCCGCCCGGCTTTCGGTCTGTTCGGCCCGATGCGCACGACGCTGCTGCTGGGCATACCCCTGGCCCACTGCCTGACGCCGCAGCAACTGTCGGCGGTGCTGGCGCACGAACTGGCTCACCTGTCGGCGCAGCGCGGCCGCCGCGGCGCCTGGGCCGCCCATCTGCGCACCTGGTGGCTGCGCTGTTTCGACCGCATCGACGAGGACGACGGCCCGCTGGCGCGCGTCGCCCGCCGTGTGTTCGCGCGCACCGCACGGACCGATCTCGAACAGTCTGTACAGTTGTCGCGACTGGACGAATTCGAGGCCGACGCACTCGCTGCCCGCGCGGTCGGCGCGCCGGCGCTGGCCGGCGCGCTGATCGATCTGGCGATGAAGGACCGTTTCCTGACCGAGAACTACTGGACCAAGGTGATGGAACAGGCGCGCAGCAAACGCCGGCCGCGCATCCGCCCTTTCCGCGAAATGGGCCTCGGCATGCAGGTGGGCTTCGTGCGCGACGACGCGCTGGCCGATCTGGACCATCTGCTCGGCGCACGCGTCGATACCGCCGACTTCGACACCCACCCGGCGCTGGCCGAACGCCTGGCGGCGCTGGATATCGACCACGCCGACGGCCTGCCCGACGCGGCCGACGGCCCGAGCGCGGCCGAGCACTACTTCGCCGACCTGCTGCCGACGCTGTCGCTGGCCTTCGACCGCATGTGGTGGCTGGCCTCGTCGCGCGACTGGCGGCAGCAGTACCGCAGCGCGCGCGCCGATCGTCGCTGACTCAGCAGATTTCGCATCAACAGATCCTTTCCCACAGGCTGGTTTCGTCGCCCAGCCGTTCCAGTTCGGCGCCCTTGAAGTCACCGCGCGACACGATGCCGACGATCACGCCGTTGTCGACCACCGGCAGATGGCGGAAGCCGCGATCGTTCATTTCGCGCAGCGCGTCGATCGAGGTCTGGTCCGGCGCAATCGTGTGCGGCTCCGGCGTCATCGCCTCGGCCAGCGTCATGGCCGGCGCGTGATGCCCTTCTGCCAGCATGCGCACCGCGTCACGGCCGGTGAAGATGCCGACCAGCTTCTGCGTGTCGTCGACCACCAGTACCGCTCCGGTCCCCTTCTCGTGCATCAGCCGGCAGGCATGACTGACCGTGTCCTTCCGCTGCAGCAACAGCGGTTCCCTGTTCTTGATGATGAAGGCGATGTAGCGCTTTTCCATGATGTCTCCTGAAATGCCCGGGGCGAGTCCCCTTTGAATCTAGCCGCCGGCCGGTCGGCCGCCTTGAGCAGGATCAGGCGGGCGCGCCTTGACTGTGCCGCCGTGCCGACCGGAACAGCCGGTAACACGACAGGGAGGCGGACCACGACACGCTCTACACTGAGGCTCCGTCGCATCGATTGACATCGCAATGCCCCGCTTCGCCCCGTCCCCGCGCACCACCGGCTATCTCGCCGCCGCCGGTACCGTCGCCATCTGGACCGGCTTCATCCTGGTATCCCGCTACGGCGGCAAGAGTCCGCTGACCGCCTGGGACACGCTGGCGCTGCGCCTGGGCACCGCCGCGCTGTTGCTGCTGCCCTTCGCCGGCAGTCTGCCGCGCGGCGCCTGGCGCAACGCACGGCTGTGGACACTGACCCTGCTCGGCGGCCTCATCTACGGCCTGTTCGTGTTCGCCGCCTTCAAGTACGCGCCAGCCGCGCACGGCGCCATCCTGCTACCCGGCATGCAGCCCTTCCTGGTCGCCGCGGCCGCCTGGTGGCTGCTCGGATCGCGGCCCGGCGCCGCCCGCATGGTCGGTCTCGCCGGCATCGCGCTGGGCATCGCCAGCGTCGCCGTGCACTACACGGCAGGCGGCCACCCCTGGACACACGACATGCTGCTTGGCGACCTGCTGCTGCTCGGCGGCTCGGCCGCCTGGGCGCTGTACAGCGTGCTGGCAAAGAAATGGAAACACGACGCGTGGACGCTCACCCGCTTCGTCGCGCTCGGTTCGACCGCGCTCTACCTGCCGGTCTATTTGCTGTGGCTGCCCAAGGCGCTCGACCAGGTGCCGACCGGCATGCTGGTGCTGCAGGGCCTCTACCAGGGCGCCGGCGTCACCATCGTGGCGATGATGCTGTTCCTGAAGGCGGTGCATGAGCTGGGCGCCGAGCGCACTGGCGCGCTGGTGGCGCTGGTTCCGGTGCTGGCCGGCGTCGCCGCGGCACCGCTGCTGGACGAGGCGCTGTCCGGCTGGCTGGTCGCCGGCCTGATCTGCGTGTCGGCGGGCGCCTTCGTCGCCGCGCGGCCCGGGCGGGTGGTGCCGCACTAAAAAAAAACGGCGCACCCGCAGGCGCGCCGTTTTCTGTCAGGACCGACCGTTCGCGTCAGAACGGGATGTCGTCGTCCATGCCGCCGAAGCCGCCGGACGAGGACGGCGGTGCCGACTGCGGCGCCGGCGCCGGCGCCGGGCGGCTGGGCGCCTGACGCGGCGCGGACTGGCGCGGTGCCTGATCGAAATCGTCGCCACCGCTGTAACCACCACCGCCACCGCCGCCGTAGCTTTCACCGCCACCGCCACCGCCCGAACCCTGACGGCTGCCGAGCATCTGCATCTGCTCGGCGCGGATTTCGGTGGTGTAGCGGTCCTGACCCTCCTTGTCCTGCCACTTGCGGGTGCGCAGGCTGCCCTCGACATAGACGGCCGAGCCCTTGCGCAGATACTGGCCGGCGATCTCGGCCAGGCGGCCATAGAAGGACACGCGGTGCCACTCCGTCTGTTCCTTCTTCTCGCCGGTAGCCTTGTCCTTCCAGCTGTCGGTGGTCGCCACCGTGATGTTGCAGATCGCGTCGCCGTTCGGCGCGTAACGGGTTTCCGGATCGCGGCCCAGGTTGCCGACGATGATGACCTTGTTTACTGAAGCCATTATTTCCCTCCCGCGAGATTCGTGTATTTCGTTTCTGACAGCGACGCTGCGCACCGGACGGGCGCCGCGCCATTATTCCATATGAATTTCAGGCAACCACCGGCGCATCGAGCAGCCGGCGTACGTCCTCTTCGTCCCACAGTTCCAGATTCACCTTCAGATACGCCATCCGGCGCTCCCGTTCGACGCTGGCTTCCCTGACGCCCGGCAGCTCCAGCAGCCGCTCGCGCAGCCACTCGATGTCGACATGATCGCCGATCGCGTACTCGCGCAGTGCAACCACCGGCGGCGCTTGCATGCTGCGTGCCCACAGCCACCAGGCGACGGCCAGCGCGAGACAGAAGCCGAACACGCCGGCGGCACCGAAACGCAGCGCGATCGCGCCGCCGATGGCACTGCCGGTCGCGGCACCGATGGACTGCGCGGTATTGAACACGCCAAGCGCCGCACCCTTGGCCGCTGGCGGCGCAATGCGCGACACCAGCGAGGGCAGCAGCGCCTCCAGCAGGTTGAAGGCGATGAAGAACACGAACAGCCCGCCAACCAGCACCCACATCAGATCGACCTGCGCCAGGAAGATGAATTGCGAGGCGATCAGCGTGACGATGGACGCGAGGAAAACCGACTTCACGCGCGCACGCTTCTCCGCCCAGACGATGGCCGGCACCATGACGACGAAACTGGCCAGCACGATGGGCAGGTAGAGCGTCCAGTGTTCAGCCACCGGCACGCCCATCACCTCGACCAGAGCCAGCGGCACCATCAGGAACATGGCCATCTGCACCATGTGCACGGTGAACATGCCGAAATTGAGGCGCATCAGCTGACGGTCGGCAATCACCCGCGCAAACGGTGTCGGCTGCACCACCGGCGCGTGGTCCGGGTCGGGCACTACCTTGAGCAGCACCGGAATCGCGGTGAGCGCCAGCACGGCGATGAACAGGAACATGCCGTCCATGCCCACCCAGCCGTACATCGCCGGCGACAGCACCAGCGAACCGGCGAACACGAGGCCGATGGTCGAACCGATCATCGCCATCACCTTGGTGCGGTGCTGGTCGCGCACCAGATCGGCGGCGAGCGCGGTCACCGCGGCGGATATGGCGCCGGTACCTTGCAGGATGCGCGCCGCGATCATCCAGTGGATGTCCGGCGCCCACATCGCCATCAGGCTGCCCGCCGCGTACAGCAGCAGACCGACGACGATGACCGGCTTGCGACCGAAGCGGTCGGAGGCGATGCCGAACGGAATCTGCATGAAGGCCTGGGCCAGCCCGAACACGCCGAAGGCCAGCCCGGCCATGAAGATGTTGTCGCCGCCCGGCAGCGTCCGCGCGAACACCGAAAACACCGGCAGCACGAGGAACAGGCCGAGCATGCGCAAGGCGAGAATGAATGCGAGCGCCACGCCCGCACGCCATTCGGTGCGGGTCATGCGGTCTGAAATAGGGGAAGTCATGGCGGGACGGCGAAGGAACCGCCGAATTCTAGCAAAGCCGCGGCCACTGCCACGGCCTCTCCGTCACCGCCCCCGGTTTCAGCGGCACCAGGACGGCCGGCGGGGCTCAGGTCGCTCGGTCTGGCACTGCCACTGGACCGCGCCGCTGACGTCATCCAGCGAGGGCACGAAGGCCAGCGCGTCGTCCTGACCGCCGGGCCGGCCCAGCGGCGTCACGATCACCGTACCACCTTCGCGCATGTCCACGCTTGCCACCGTCTGCAGCGCCTGTACCGCCGGCACGCGGTCGAGCGCGGACAACAGGGTGTTCGCCTGCTCCAGCGTGGCCGCCTCGGTCTGCAGGTGCTGCAGCAGCGTGCCGGCTGCCGCATCGACCTGTGCCAGACGGGCGCGCTTCACGTAGTCGTCGTATTGCGGAATGGCGATGGCGGCCAACACGCCGATGATCGCGACCAGCATGATCAGGCCGCCGCCGCCGCCAATCCCGGGAAAGCGCGGCACGAACAGCGCCAGCAGCTTGGCGCGCAGACTGTGTCGCGGCACCCGCAGTTCGCGGCCGGACGACAGCGCGCGCAGCGCCAGCATGCGCTTGGACAGCCAGGGGTAGTCCGAAGTCAGCTCATTGAAAGACATCCAGAAGCCGCCGCTTTCAGCGCTCTGTCCGATGAAAGTGTCGCTGTTCAGCGTCATCCACCGGCGCGATCCACCCACCACGACCGCCAGAGCGCGTTCGGCATCCTCCGGCTTCGGGCACAGCGCAAGACCATAGCGGTCGCAGGTGTATTCCTGGGCGCGGCGGTAGGCGGCACCGATCAAGGGCAGGAAGGCCGACGGCCAGAGAAAGACCGAACGCAGCAGCCCGGTGTGTTTGCGGTGGATGTGCGCCAGTTCGTGTCCGATGTAGAAATCGAGCGAATCCGGACGCTCCTCCAGCGCATCGACGATGGGCGAGAACAGCACGACGTAGTGACGGCCCAGGAATTTCGCCGCCAGCGCGTTCAGGATGCCGTCGGACTGGATCAGGTAGCACTCGGGCAGTTCGCGTATGCCCAGCCGGTCGCAGGCGCTGACGATGCGCGCGTGCAGGTCCGGGAACTGGTCCGGTCCGATACGTGCCCCGTTGCCCTTCAGGTGGGTAATGAACCAGGAAAAGCCGAACAGGTAGAACAATCCGCCGAACAGCAGGTACACCAGCACCAGGCCGAAGGTGGCGACCAGGATGAGCACCCACAGCACTGCGGACAGCACGGCGTGAATTCGGAACAGCGTGTTCTCGCGCGGATAGGGCGCAACGGTCAGGATCTGCATGTCTGTTGTCATCGTTGTTGGAGGGAGACGGCGAGCGGCACGCTAATCAATACGCATGCGCGACGCAAGTACGTGCAGCCCGACCTGTGCAGCCGCTCGCAATTCGACAGGAAATGGGGTCTCATACCCGGTTTGCCCTGCCCCCGGCCGGACCATGGACTGGATACGCATTCGCGGTGCGCGCACCCACAATCTGAAGAACATCAACATCGACATTCCGCGCGACCGGCTGACGGTGATCACCGGGCTGTCCGGCTCGGGCAAGAGCTCGCTCGCCTTCGACACGCTGTACGCCGAAGGCCAGCGCCGCTACGTCGAGTCGCTGTCGGCCTACGCGCGCCAGTTCCTGCAGCTGATGGAAAAGCCGGACGTGGACCTGATCGAGGGCCTGTCGCCGGCGATCTCGATCGAACAGAAGGCGACCAGCCACAACCCGCGCTCCACCGTCGGCACGGTGACCGAAATCCACGACTACCTGCGCCTGCTGTTCGCCCGTGTCGGCACGCCGCACTGCCCGGAGCACGGCGCACCGCTGGCCGCGCAGAGCGTGTCGCAGATGGTCGACGCGGTGCTGGCGATGCCGGAAGAGAGCAAGGTGGCCATCCTTGCGCCGGTGGTTAGCGAGCGCAAGGGCGAACAGGTCGAGCTCATTTCCGACCTGCGCTCGCGCGGCTTCGTGCGCGTGCGGCTGGACGGCGAACTGATGGACATCGACAAGCTGCCCAAGCTGGACAAGAACATCAAGCACTCGATAGACGTCGTCGTCGACCGCCTGAAGGTGCGCGCCGACGCGCGCCAGCGCCTGGCCGAATCGATCGAGACTGCGCTGCAGCAGGCCGAGGGCCGCGCCATCGCACTGGACATGGACAGCGGCGCCGAACAGCTCTTTTCCGCCCGCTTCGCCTGCCCGGTGTGCGGCCACAGCGTGGCCGAGCTGGAGCCGCGCCTGTTCTCGTTCAACAACCCGGCCGGCGCCTGCACCAGCTGTGACGGTCTGGGCATGGTCACCTTCTTCGACCCGGCGCGCATCGTCGCCCACCCTCACCTGTCGCTCGCCTCAGGGGCGATCCGCGGCTGGGACCGGCGCAACCAGTTCTACTTCCAGCTGCTGTCCAGCCTCGCCACTTTCTACAAGTTCGACGTCGATACGCCGTGGGACCAGCTCGACGCGAAGCTGCAGGACATCGTGCTCAGCGGCTCGGGCCGCGACCGCATCCCCTTCCGCTACCTGTCGGAATCCGGCCGCACCACGGTGCGCGAGCACACCTTCGAAGGCGTGGTGCCCAATCTGGAGCGGCGCTACCGCGAAACCGATTCGGTCGTCGTGCGCGAAGAACTGGGCAAGTACCGCAACACCAAGGTGTGCCCGGACTGCCAGGGCACGCGCCTGCGCTCGGACGCGCGCCACGTGAAGGTCGGCGACCACACGCTGCCGCAGCTCGCCTCGCTGCCGCTGCGCGCCTGTCAGCAGGTGTTCGAAGGGCTGGAACTCGATGGCGCGCGTGCCGCCATCGCCGCCCGCATCATGCGCGAGATCGCCGCCCGCCTCGGCTTCCTGATCGACGTCGGCCTCGACTACCTGAGCCTGGACCGCTCGGCCGAAACCCTGTCCGGCGGCGAGGCGCAGCGCATCCGGCTGGCCAGCCAGATCGGTTCCGGCCTGACCGGCGTCATGTACGTGCTGGACGAGCCGTCGATCGGCCTGCACCAGCGCGACAACGCGCGCCTGCTCGGCACGCTGAACAAGCTGCGCGACCTCGGCAACACGGTGGTGGTGGTCGAGCACGACCAGGAAGCGATCGAAATGGCCGACCACGTGGTCGACATGGGCCCGGGCGCCGGCCAGCACGGCGGCGAGGTGATCGCGCAGGGCACGCCGGCCGACATCGAGGCCTCGGAGGCCAGCCTGACCGGTGCCTACCTGTCCGGCCGCAAGCAGATCGAGGTGCCGAAGAAGCGCACCCAGCCGACCGACGCCTGGCTGCACGTGCGCGGCGCCCGCGGCAACAACCTGCGCGGCGCCGACGCGTCGATTCCGCTCGGGTTGATCACCTGCGTGACCGGCGTATCCGGCTCCGGCAAATCGACGCTGATCAACGACACGCTGTACACCGCGGCCGCCCACCACCTGTACGGCTCGGCCGCGCTGCCGGCCGCGCACGACGCGATCGAGGGGCTGGAGCAGTTCGACAAGGTGATCAATGTCGACCAGTCGCCGATCGGTCGCACGCCGCGCTCCAACCCGGCCACCTACACCGGCCTGCTGACGCCGATACGCGAGCTGTTCGCCGGCACGCCGGAAGCGCGCTCGCGCGGCTACGGCCCCGGCCGCTTCTCGTTCAACGTGAAGGGCGGCCGCTGCGAAGCCTGCCAGGGCGACGGTCTGGTGCGCGTCGAAATGCACTTCCTGCCGGACGTGTTCGTGCCCTGCGACGTGTGCAACGGCAAGCGCTACAACCGCGAAACGCTGGACATCCGCTACAAGGGCAAGACCATTCACGAAGTGCTGGGCATGACGGTGAACGAGGCACGCGGCTTCTTCGACGCGGTACCCACCGTCGCCCGCAAGCTGGAAACGCTGGTCGAGGTGGGCCTCGGCTACATCGGCCTGGGCCAGAGTGCGACCACGCTGTCCGGCGGCGAGGCGCAGCGGGTGAAGCTGGCGCTGGAGCTGAGCAAGCGCGACACCGGCCGCACGCTCTACATCCTCGACGAGCCGACCACCGGCCTGCACTTCCACGACGTGGACATGCTGCTCGGCGTGCTCTACCGGCTGCGCGACGCCGGCAACACCATCGTCGTGATCGAGCACAACCTGGACGTGATCAAGACCGCCGACTGGATCATCGACCTCGGCCCCGAAGGCGGCGCGGGTGGTGGCGAAATCATCGCCACCGGCACGCCGGAAGAGGTCGCCGCAGTCGAGCGCTCGCACACCGGGCATTACCTGGCGCCGCTGCTGAAGCCGCGCAAGGCGGCGGGGCGCAGAAAGTAGCGGCGAGCCAAGCTTTTGTGAGAGCGCGCTTGCTCGCGATTGCAGCCTGAATCGAAGATGGCGGTCCGCGATCGCCGCATCGCGACCAGAGGTCGCTCCCACAGTAATGCGTGTCCGCACCATTATCGGAGCCGGGCTTCCTGTGGGAGATTCTATGTTCCGCCGCAAGCGTTTTCGTGTTGTTTCGGGACATAGTCTGCGGCGTTCTTCATCAGTGAGAAGGCAACGCGCGCGAGTTTTCGGGCCAGCGCAACAAGCGCCTGGGTGCGGCTGAATCC